>NZ_JBFOCK010000013.1:0-86877 GCF_040907765.1 Aeromonas sp. s9 | reverse complement strand
TCGGCGAAGGTGAGCTGATGACTCATGATGAACCCTTTTTCATGGCTCCAGATGACAAACATGATCTCATATCAGGGACTTGTTCGCACCTTCCCAAGGCGAAGTAGAAGATGATCCTGGCGATCATCAGGGGGGTTTTGAGGGACTGGGTCACTATTTTTCGGTACGGCCACATGATGGTTTGCTCCCTGCACTGTGGTGTTGTTGTCGATAAGCCGCGCCGTCGAGGCATCTGCGGCCCTGCTCGTCCATGAAGGGTGTCAAGCAGTCCCCTGATTAGCAGCCACGGCAGACCGGGTCAACGGGCCACGGGGGGCCGGAAATGACCCACATACAGGGTTGTGCTGCCAGGGGCGAGCATAACAACGAGAGTGCAAACCAGATTCGTAAAAACGTCGCAGCAATCACTGTCAGCGCACTTTCTGCCAGCAGGTTGTGAGGCACAACCAAAACGGGGAGTTGCGCCGTTGGCTGCGCTGTGATGCCCCCTCCCAGGCAGAGCGGTGCCCTGCGTGCGGCTCGGGTTCCCCGGCCTGGATGGCTTGGCTCTTGCTACTCGATCTGACAACTCAATCTGACTAACCGGTCTGGCTGCACGGCCTTGATGGTGAGCCTTGATTACGCACGCTATACACGCACACTGGCTACGTCGAGCCAGTGTGACTGCGCTAGTCAGTTGCAGGCCGATCGCCGGGCTGCTGCGCCCCCAGCAGCGTGGTGCCGTAGGAGTTGTCCACCGTGCAGCGCCACTGCCCGCCTGGCTCTTTGCGAAACACATAGGTAGCGCGCCGGGTCTCGTCGATCCACCCCTCCCCGCCCGGATATCGCAGCCGGGTCTCCATGATCACCAGGGCATTGTCGGCCCCCTCGATCACCTCCATGGTCCCCTGTGTCACCTCAAGCTGACCGTCAAAGTAATCGGAGATGGCAGTGAAGGCGCGGCGGATGGCGGGAATGCCGCGCACCACCAGGGCGGCGTCTTCGGCGTAGAAGGTCATCAGGGCGTCGAAGTCGCGCCGGGAGATGGCGGCGTCACAGGTCTCGATCAGGGTGCGAAGGGGATGCGGGCTCATGCCGTGCTCCTTGTTTCAGGGGTATAGGCCGGGTTCCCCGCCCAATACCGGACATCAATACCGGACATAAAAAAATCCCCCGCTCTCGTGAAAAAGCGGGGGATCGTCAGCGTCTCATGACGGCTTAACCGAGCAGGAAGGCCTTGAGGCGGCCAAAGTCAGCGGGCAGATCGTGAGACAGGAGCGGCAGCGCGGCGTGCTTGGCGAGCGGGCCCGGCAGCGGCACATCCAGATTCAGGATCTCGTCCACCGACTCCTTGAACTTGGCCGGATGGGCGGTGCAGAGGAACACACCGACCTCGTCTTGCCCAAGCTGCTCGTTCAGCAGATCCCAGGCAATCGCCCCGTGGGGCTCGCACAGGTAATCCAGCTGATGCAGGCGCTGCAACGCATCGCGGGTCTGGGCATCGTCGCGCATCCCTGAGCCCAAGGTTTCCAGCGCCCAGCCCTTGCGACGGCACAGCTCTTCCACGCGCGGCCAGTTGTTGGGGCGGCTCACGTCCATGGCGTTCGACAGGGTCGCGACTGTCTGGTGAGGCTCCCACTGGCCGGTTTTCAGGTAGCGCGGCACGGTGTCGTTGGCGTTGGTGGCGGCGATAAAGCGCTTCACCGGCAGCCCCAGCGCCTTGGCGATGAGACCCGCGGTGAGGTTGCCAAAGTTGCCGGACGGCACGCTGATGACCGCCTTGGCGCGATCGGCTTTCGGCAACTGGGCCACGGCTTCGAAGTAGTAGCAAACCTGGGCCAGCAGGCGGCTGATATTGATGGAGTTGGCGGAGTTGAGGCCGATGGCGGTCTTGAGCCCTTCATCGTCGAAGGCATCTTTGACCAGCGCCTGGCAGGCATCGAAGTCACCGTCGATGGCGAGGGTGCGGATGTTGCCGCCGAGGGTGCAGAAAAGCGCCTCCTGCAAGGGGCTTATCTTGCCCTTGGGGTAGAGGATCACCACTTCAATCCCCTCCAGGCCGTAGAAGGCGTGGGCCACGGCGGCGCCGGTGTCGCCGGAGGTGGCGGTGAGGATGGTGATCTTGTCATTGGTTCTGAACGCAGCCAGACACTGGGCCATAAAGCGGCCGCCGAAATCCTTGAACGCCAGGGTCGGGCCGTGGAACAGCTCGAGGGCATAGGTGCCATCTTTGAGCTTCACCAGGGGCGCCGGGAAGGTGAAAGCGGTGTCGATAAGCTCGCTCACCTTGGCAGCCGGTACTTCGTCACCCAGCAGGCGGCTCAGGATGCGGGCCGAGCGCTCGGCCAGCGGCAGATCCAGCAGGGCATCCACGTCGGCAAGCGGCTCCAGGGTCTCTGGGAAGAACAGCCCCTGCTCGCGGCCCAGCCCCTGACGCACCGCCTGCGCGAAGCTCACCTGTTCACTCTTGTCCTTGATGTTGTAAAGATTCATAGCTCGCTTCCTGTTACCCGTGCCCCGGCCATGTCCAGTTTGCAGACCCGGGCAAATCCATCTTCATTGCGCACGAAGTGCGCTTCCATCCACTCTTTCATGCGTTCGGCCTGGGCCAGATCCTTCATCACCACGAACACGGTGGGACCGGACCCCGAGATGCCGGTGGCCAGCGCCCCGTTCTGGGCCCCCTGGGCCCGCACCTCGTTGAAGCCTTCAATCAGGGCCGCGCGATAAGGCTCGGCGATCACGTCTTTCAGGACGCTGGCGGCCAGCCCTTCCTGGCGGCTGTAGCTGGCATGCACGAAGGCGGCCAGCCGGCGGCCATAGGTGAGGCAGTCCTGGCGGCGATACTGGGCCGGCAGGATGGCGCGGGCGGCGGCGGTGGAGACCACGGTGCCCGGGTAGCAGACCACCCAGTACCACTCGTCAAACACCGGGATGCCCTGGCTGATGACGCCCCCCTCCTCCAGCACCAGCTGCATGCCGCCCAGATAACAGGGCGCCACGTTGTCGTAATGGACGGAGCCGGAGATCTTCCCTTCCATCTCCCCCATCAGCAGCAGCAGGTCGTGTTCATTCAGGGGCGCACCGTGGAAGGCGTTGAGCCCTTCCAGCGCCGCCACGACGCTGCAGGCACTCGATCCCAGGCCCGAGCCCACCGGCAGGTTCTTCTCCAGCACCATTTCCAGGGGTTGGAGCCCGAGGCCGCGCTTCTCCAGCGCCTCGCCGTAGGCGACCCAGCAGTCGTAGAGGATGTTCTTTTTGGGATCGTCCGGCAACTTGTGGGCATAGCGGCCCACGGAGGAGAGGGCGAAGGGCACATCGGCCCGCTTCACCTGGACCCTGTCCCCCAGCAGGGAGCCATCCACGGGGGCGAGCGCCGCCCCCAGGACGTCAAAGCCCACGCTCAGGTTGGCGCTGGAGGCCGGTGCATAGGCCACCACGCTGCCGCCCACTTCCACATTCGGGTTCATCGCTGAACTCATGCTTATAACTCCTGCTTCCAGTTCTGGGTGCGCAGCACGTCGGCGAAGACGCCGGCGGCGGTCACTTCGGTCCCTGCGCCATAGCCGCGCAGCACCAGGGGGATGGGCTGGTAATAGGTGGAGAAGAAGGCGAGCGCGTTCTCCCCGTCTTTCACCTTGAACAGCGGCTCGTCACCGCCCACCGCCTTGATGGCGACCTTGCACTTGCCCCCCTCGATGGAGCCGACGTAGCGCAGCACCTTGCCTTCACGCTGGGCCGCCGCGAACTGGTCGCGGAACCAGCCGTCGGCCTCGGGCAGACGGGCCATGAAGGCTTCCACGTCGCCGCTGACGTCGAAGCCCGGCGGCAGCGCCTGCTCCACCTCCACATCGGAGAGCTCCAGCGCCATGCCGGCCTCACGGGCCAGGATCAGGAGCTTGCGGGCCACGTCCATGCCGTTCAAATCGTCGCGGGGATCCGGCTCGGTGAAGCCGTTGCCGCGGGCGATCTGGGTGGCCTCTGAGAAGGCCATGCCCTCGTCCAGCTTGCCGAAGATAAAGGAGAGGGAACCGGACAGGATGCCGTCGAAGGCGCGCAGCTTGTCGCCGGCCTTGATCAGGTTCTGCAGGTTCTCGATGACCGGCAGGCCCGCGCCCACGTTGGTCTCGTACAGGAACTTGCGGCGGGTCTGGCGGGCGGTGCGGCGCAGCGCCTTGTAGTAATCCAGGGACCCGGTGTTCGCCTTCTTGTTCGGGGTGACCACGTGGAAACCGGCCCCGAGGAAATCGGCGTACTGGACGGCCACGGCTTCACTCGAGGTGCAATCCACGATCACCGGGTTGATGAGGTGGCTCTCTTCCACCAGCTTCTTCACCGCCTCCAGGCTGAAGCTGCCTTGTGCTTCCACCAGCTGTTCACGCCAGTTGGCGAGGGCCAGACCATCCTTGTTGACCGCCATCTGGCGGCTGTTGGCGATGCCGACCACCCGCAGGCCGGTGCCCTGCTCGGCCAGTACCGGCTGCTGGCGGGCAATCTGATCCACCAGGGCCGCACCGACGCCGCCCACCCCGACCACGAAGAGATCGATGAACTGCTGGCTGCCAAAGAAGTTCTGGTGGCACGCCTTGATGGCTTCCGCCACCTTGCCGGAGCGCACGACCGCGGAGATGGAGCGCTCGCTCGACCCTTGTGCGATGGCGACGATGTTGATGGAGGCCTGGGCCAGGGAGGTGAAGAAGCGCGCCGCCATCCCCTTGGAGGTGCGCATGCCATCGCCGATGAGGGAGATGATGGCCAGATCGGTCATGATCTCGAGCGGGTCCAGCAACTGGTTCTTGAACTCCAGCTCGAACTCGCGCTCCAGCACCTTGCGGGTCTTGTCGCTGTCGTAGCTGTGGATACAGAAGCTGACGCTGTACTCGGAGGACGACTGGGTGATCAGCACGATGCTGACCCCGGCGCGGGAGACGGCGGAGAAGATGCGACCGGCCATGCCCACCATGCCCTTCATGCCGGGACCGGAGACGTTGAACATGCACATGCCGGAGAGATCCGAGATCGCCTTCACCTTCAGATCGTCATCCCCCTGATCGACCCCGATGAGGGTACCCGGACCCTGAGGGTTGAAGCTGTTCTTGATGAGGCAGGGGATGTGGAACTGGGCCACGGGGGCGATGGTCTTCGGGTGCAGCACCTTGGCACCGAAGTAGGAGAGTTCCATCGCCTCTTTATAGGAGAGGGTTTTGAGCAGGTAGGCGTCCGGGACCAGGCGCGGGTCGCAGTTGTAGCAGCCCTCCACGTCGGTCCAGATCTCGCAGCACTCGGCATCGACGCAGGCGGCCAAGACGGCGGCGGAATAGTCGGAGCCGTTGCGGCCCAGCAGCACGGTCTCGCCCTTGTCGCTGCCACCGGTGAAGCCCGGCATCAGGTAGAGACAGTCAGAGCGCAGGCCCTTGGCGGCGAAGCGCACCCGGGAGGCTTCGATGTCCACATGGGCTTCGAGGTAGCCGCCATCGGTGACCAGCAACTGCTCGGGCACGATGAGATCCAGCTCGAGGCCGCGCACCCGCAAGAGCTCGTGCATGAAGGCGATGGAGAGGTTCTCGCCACGGCTCAGGATGCGGGCCTGGACGTTGTCCGGGCACAGCCCCAGCAAACGGATACCCTGCATCAGCCGCTCGACCTGATCCAGCTCGGCGGTGAGACGGGCCTGCAGCGCCTTGTCATCCAGCGCGGGATAGGCGGCCTTCAAGCCGGCCAGCAGGCGGGAGAAGATGCCGTTGATCTCGAACAGGGTACTGCTTGCATCCATGCCGCGACTGGTCTGTTCCACCAGGGCGACCAGGTGATTGGTCACCTTGGCCGGTGCCGACAGCACCAGGGCCACCTGGGATTGGCCATGGGTATTCACCGCGATATCGGCAACCCGCAAGAAACGCTCTGCGTCGGCCAGTGACGACCCGCCAAATTTCAACACTCTCATCGCTATCTCCCTGTATTCCCTGCAAATTGATCTGCTAATAGGTCTAAAAACAATCCAACAAAAAAGGCCCGTACTGGGTGGGTACGGGCCTTTTTCTGATTTCTGTGCTTGTTCGTCAGCGCATCAACCGGCCCCAGTGCCACCTGTGGTGGTACCGGTAATAATGGTGGTGGTGATGATGTTGGTGAATAGCTGCATGACGAACACTCTTGAACGAATCTGGTTGTTAGCAATACCGCGCCCGGCGAGGGGCTGTCAACCTAAACCTCCTTGCCAAACTTGCGGGCAAGGTCTTTGCAGAGCAGATGGAGCATATTGAGATCCCGCTGCGGCAGCATGGGCACTCGGTCCATCACCCATTGATGCAGTTTTTCATCCTGCGAAACCCCGAGTTCACCAAGCAATTCTGCTGTTTTTGATTTCAGCACGCGAACCTGCCCGGCACTCTCGAAATTTTCTGCTACGTCCTGCTCGTCGCTCACTTTCTGGTCATCGAGCAGCGGACTCAGCTCATAGGCATACAGCATGATCGCCTGACCCAGGTTCAGGGACGGGTATGAGACCTTGAGAGGCAGGTAGCTGATGAGATCCACCTGGGCGAGCTGTTCGTTGGAGAGTCCGGACTCCTCGCAGCCAAACACGATGGCCACCTTCTCGAGGGAGGGCTTGGCCCGGATCTGGTCGCGAATGTCCGCCGGGGTGAGGTAGTGCTGGTAGCGGCCGCGCTGCCGGGCGGTGGTGGCGACCACCAGATCCATGTCCGCCAGAGCCTCTTCCAGGGTGTCGAAGGCTTGCGCATCCGTCAGGATCTCCTGCGCCCCGTGGGCAACCCAGCTCGCCTCCTCCTCTTCGTGCACCCGGCTCCCCACCAGTCGCATGGCATCGAAGCCCATGGTCTTCATGGCGCGGGCAGCAGCCCCCACGTTGGCGGCACGGGCGGGCGACACCAGCACAAAATAGAGTTTCATCGGGTTCTCTCCAGGATGGGGCCGACGCCGCGAACTGCGGCGAACCGTCGGCAAAACAGGGGCGCAATCTACCGTTTATCCCGAAATATTGCCACTTGAACAGATGTTTGGATGTTGCCATAGTGGCCTTGGACGCGAGTCCGCCGCCTCAGGGCACTGACGCCATGGGTCCGACAGATCACAAGGAAGAGAGAGATGCAGCAGCCATTGGAGCAGGCGGTCGCCGAGACGATCCTGCAACGTTTTGAGTCGTTTTACAGCCGCTTTCTCGAGATAACCCAGGGCAGCAAGAGCCGTTTCGAGAACAGCGACTGGCTGGGGGTGCAGCTCGCCGGTCGAGAGCGCATCCGCCTCTATGATCACCATGTCGGCGCCACCACGGCGCAGATCAAACAGATGATGGGGGAGCAGCTGCCGACCCAGGCCCTGCTCAAGCAGGTGAAAGGCGCCTTCAGCGACCTCCTGCCCCGCTGCGAGAACTTCGAGGTGGCGGAGTCCTTCTTCAATTCCGTCTATCGCCGCATCTTCCGCCATCGCAACATCCGCGACGAGAACCTTTATATCCACCCCTTCGTGAGCCGGGGTGACAAGCCTGATCTGGGATCCTTGCTGCGTATCTATCGCACCGATCTCTCCCACCTGCCCCAGACCCTGAGCCAGCTGCTCGGAGATTACAGCTTCACCCTCCCTTTCGAAGACAAGCAGCGGGACATCATGGACATCCACCGCCATCTGGCAGAGAGCGGCCCGGCCATCCTGCACGAGGAGCCCTTCGCCATCGAACTGCTCAGGGAGGTGTTCTATCGCAACAAGGGAGCCTATCTGGTGGGGCTCATCCGGGTGAAGGGCGAAGTCTATCCCTTCATCCTGCCCTTGCTCAGCACCGGTCAGAGCATCTATGTGGACACCGTCATCTTCGAGCCAGAGCTTGCTTCCATCGTGTTCGGCTTCGCCCGCGCCTACTTCATGGTCTATGCCCCGGTACCGGCGCTCTTTGTGGCCTTCCTTCGCCAGATCATGCCCCGCAAGCCGGACTATGAAATCTACAACGCCATCGGCTGCCAGAAACACGGCAAGACCGAGCTCTATCGTCACTACCAGCAGCACCTGGCCCAGAGCCGGGAGCAGTTCGTCATCGCGCCCGGCATCAAGGGGATGGTGATGAGCGTGTTCACCCTCCCCTCCTACGATGTGGTGTTCAAGGTGATAAAAGACGAGTTCACCCCGCCCAAGGAGGTGAGCCACGAGCAGGTGAAGGAGAAATACCGGCTGGTAAAACAGCACGATAGAGTGGGCCGCATGGCAGATACCCAGGAGTTCACCAACTTCGAGTTTCCCCTCGATCGCATCTCGCCGGAGCTGTTGGCCGAGCTCAAGGCGGTGGCGCCCTCTGCGCTTACCCTCACCGCCGACAAGCTGGTGATCAAACACCTCTACACCGAGCGCAAGATGATCCCCCTGAACCTCTATCTGGATCAGGCGGACGAACAGCAGACCCGCCTCGCCCTGGAGGAGTACGGCAACGCCATCCGCCAGCTCGCGGCGGCCAACATCTTCCCCGGCGACATGCTGTTCAAGAACTTCGGGGTGACTCGCCACGGCCGGGTGGTCTTCTACGACTACGACGAGATCTGCTATATGACGGAGTGCAACTTCCGCCAGATCCCGCCGCCCCGCTACCCGGAGGACGAGTGGAGCGCCGAACCCTGGTATTCGGTGGCACCCAACGACATCTTCCCGGAGGAGTTCGCCACCTTCCTGCTGCAAAAACCCCAGGTGCGGGAGATCATGATGCAGTTGCACAAGGAGCTCTTCGATGCCAACTACTGGAAGATGCTGCAGAGCAACATCAAGGAGGGGATGTTCGAGGATGTCTATCCCTACCGGCGCAAGAAGCGGTTTCGCTTCCAGCGAGGGGGATGACCCGACATCAGGCACAAAAAGGGACGCCATGGCGTCCCTTTTCACATTCTTCTGCACGCTGGCGCAGGGGGCGCCTGCGACAGCCTTTGACGAGATTCCGGCTTATTTCACGGCGTCAAAGGTCAGCAAGGTGGCCTTGTCGGCATCCTTGAGTACCAGCTGTTTGCCGCTGATCTGGAAGCTAGCCACCTTCTCCAGGGTCTGCAGGTAGTTCATCTCCTTGCCGGCCAGATCCCCCGCACACATCATGCGCGTCGAACCCATGGCGCCCAGCGTCAACACGCCGTCACCCTGCTCTGTGATGCCGCCAAAGTAGCGGTTGCAGCCGCCCTTGCCCGCCACCTTGTCACCGGCGACCTGCAGGGTGAAGGTATCACCGCTCGCCCCTTGCAGTTGCCAGGTCGATGCCTGCAATTGTGCCAGCGTGGAACCCGTAGTCATGGCGCAGCCTCCCAGGGCCAGAGCGGCCAGCAGGATCAGTTTGTTGTTCATCAGTTCACCTCGTGATGGAGCGTGTCGTAACGACACGGAGTGAGGGGCCTGTGTACCATGACTGCGGCGTCAATCAAAACTCTTTTATTGTGATCGGGGTTCCCTTTACTCCCCGCTGGCATGTGCCATGCTTGTAGTCCTGTTCGGACCCAGGGAGGGGAAACGAATGGTCAAGTCTCTCGTCATCGCCATGGCATCCAGCCTCGTCTTTTCGGCTCAGGCCGCCGACTGGAGTTTTCTCCAGACCGAATCGGACAACCCGCTCTACGTCAAAAGCTATTCCGGCGTACTGCTCGGCAACCAGAGCCATCTTGGCGACAACTTCGACCTCTGGCTCATCAATACCGGCTACCAATACCCGCTTCAGGATGACATCAGCCTCTACATGGAGGCCGGCCCCGCCATCGGCCCCCAGAGCGGGCAGGCCGGGTTCAATATCAGCTCTGGGGTGCGCTATCGCCTCTCCCCGTCACTCAACATCGGCAGCCAGCTCAAGCAACTGGAGGTGAGCAAGGCCAGCACCCTGGTTGAGCTCAACAGCAGCCTGCTGGTGACACCCTCCCTGGCCATCACCGCCAATTACGGACTCAGTGCCTTCAGCACGGAACACTTTCTCACTCTGGGAGTGGGCTTCAACTTCTGAGGTTCAGAGGAGCCTGGCGCCGCTCACCAGCACACCGTTGAGGTCGGCGTAGACATAGTCGCCGGGCGCTATGGTCACACCGGCAAAAGAGACCACGGTGTCCAGCGTGCCCAGGCCCCGTTTTTCGGTCTTGACCGGGCAGGGGGCCAGGGCCTTGACCCCCAGCGCCAGGGTCGCCAGCGTCCCCACATCCCGCACGGCACCATTGATGAGGATCCCCTCCCACCCCTGCTCCACCGCCTTGATGGCCAGCTGATCCCCGAGCAGCGCCCGACGCAGGGAGCCGCCCCCGTCGATCACCATCACCTTGCCATGGCCGGGACGATTGACCAGATCACGCACCAGGCTGTTGTCTTCAAAGCAGGAGAGGGTCACGGCCTCGCCGTAAAACAGCGCCTTGCCGCCATAGTCCTGAAACAGGGGGTCAGCGATCCTAAGGGCGTCGCCATGTTCATCGCAAAGGTCGGGCAGCAGGTCCAGCATGATCATCATCCTTCCATGGAGTGAAATGTGTCCGCTCATTCTTTCATCATGTCGGGGCGCTGACAATCCACCGGCCGGGTGCCCTGTGCGGATGGCGGGGGGCCATGTCAGCCCGAAGGCCTGAGCCGCCAGCGGGACGCAAGCGCCCCCAGATGACAGGGCGGCCCTTCCAGCAACACGGGCACCAGCCAGAGCTCTCCTTCACGCACCCAATAGAGAGCATTCTGGCCAAAGCGGGCGGCCAGCCGGATCGCCTCTGGCAGCGAAAGCGGCAACAACAGCGACGCCTCCTGCCAGCGCTCATCCTCATCGCTCCCCCAGACCTCTCCCATGACGGGACACTCGCCCACTTGCCGGACAAGGGCTCGCTGGCGACGGGCATTGCGACGCAGCCCCACCCACTGGCTGGCCGGGTTCCAGGCCGTGATAATGGCATAGGCTGGGCAGTGGGGGGGCGCAAAGGGGGCGATGAAGCACACTTTTCTGTAGTTTTCCCACAAAGTCATGTCAACCACATGTTACATCCCATTACATTTATTAAGGGCGAAAAAGCGGGTCAGCCCAAGTATGATGCAGCGAACTCGGGGATTGACTTATATCAAAGCTGAGTTAAAAAGTTGCTATCTGACGGCAAAGAGTGTTGTTATGCGCCTGTTAACTGATAAAATGCAGCAACTTTTGTAATGGACTACCTCTCCGGGCTTCTCTTGTTCAGACTTGTTGAGAGCCCATGTACGGCACAGGGATGCTTGCCGACATAGTTACCAAATTCGCGATGATTCGACCTGATATTCATACCCAGGATGACGTAATAAATTTTCAGGACCGGTCGGATAACGCCAAAGAGTGTTAAAATTTCGATAATTAACTGATAAGAATCTGGGAATACTCATGCAAACACCACATATTCTGATCGTCGAAGACGAGCTGGTCACCCGCAACACCCTCAAGAGCATCTTCGAAGCCGAAGGCTACATCGTGCTGGAAGCCAACAACGGTGACGAGATGCACCAGGCCCTGACCAGCCACACCATCAACCTGGTGATCATGGACATCAACCTGCCGGGCAAGAACGGCCTGCTGCTGGCGCGCGAGCTGCGTGAAGATGACAACATCGCCCTGATGTTCCTGACCGGTCGCGACAACGAAGTGGACAAGATCCTTGGGCTGGAGATCGGCGCAGATGACTACATCACCAAGCCGTTCAATCCCCGTGAACTGACCATCCGTGCCCGCAACCTGCTGAGCCGCACCATGAACGTGGCCGCCGGTGGCGAAGAGAAGAAGCTGGTGGAACGTTATCTGTTCAATGGCTGGGCCCTGGACATCAACAGCCGCGCCCTGGTCAGCCCGGCAGGGGACATGTTCAAGCTGCCCCGCTCCGAGTTCCGCGCCATGCTGCATTTCTGCGAGAACCCGGGCCAGATCCAGACCCGTGCCGAGCTGCTCAAGAAGATGACGGGCCGCGAACTCAAGCCCCACGACCGCACCGTGGACGTGACCATCCGCCGTATTCGCAAGCACTTCGAGAGCGTGGGCGACACCCCTGAGATCATCGCCACCATCCATGGCGAAGGCTATCGCTTCTGCGGCGAGCTGGAGCAGGAGTAATCCTCCCCACTCCCGAGTTGAAAAGGCGCCCTGTGGCGCCTTTTCCATGTCTGCGCCTTTCAGCTTGGCCGCTCTGGCACTCTCGCCGGCATCAAAAAACAGACAACAAAAAGCCCACTCGCAGGAGTGGGCTTTTTGTGTGAAGACTGGAGCGGGCAGCGGGAATCGAACCCGCATCATCAGCTTGGAAGGCTGAGGTAATAGCCATTATACGATGCCCGCTAGGCATCAAAACGTGCTTGGTGTGATGGGGAATCCCCACGACAGACAGCCATCTGGCTGATATGGACAACGGCGCGTGCCGCTATCTGGAATGTGGAGCGGGTGATGGGAATCGAACCCACGTATGCAGCTTGGGAAGCTACCGTTCTACCATTGAACTACACCCGCGTCAGTGGCCTCTACTATATGCTTTTTGCCGCCGAGCGCAATCACCGACCTCGCATTTTTTGCCATAAATCAAGCTGTTCGGCCAACTAATGAGCATGAAGCCGATTTTTCACACAATGATGTTCCTCCGCCCGGTTCTGCAAGGTTGCCAAGCCGTGGGGGCGACGATAGTCTTGCGCCACTCGTTTGAGGAGGGTGGTAATGGACAAGAACAGACAGAAACATCTCTATGGCTGGTTGCGCAAACAATCGGGCCATGGTCGGCGCTGGATCGGCATCTCCATCGCCTTCGGGCTGGGTCAGGGCGTCCTGATGGTGATGCAGGCCTGGTTGCTGGCGACCCTGCTGCACGGTTTCATCATCGAAGGCTCCACGCCGGAGCACTCCGCTCCCCTCTTCATCAGTCTGTTGCTGGTGACCCTGACCAAGGCGGCCCTGGCCTATGGCCGCGAGGTGGCGAGTTTCAAGGCGGGCAGTGCGGTGCGCCAGGCCATCCGCGAGCTGGTGCTCACCCGCCTCGCCAGGCTCGGCCCTGCCTATATCCAGCGTCGCCCTGCCGGTAGCTGGGCCAGCCTGCTGCTCGAGCAGATCGAAGAGATGCAAGACTTCTTCTCCCGTTATCTGCCCCAGATGGCCATCGCCGTCTTTATTCCCCTGGTGATCCTGGTCTCCGTGTTCCCGGTGAACTGGGCGGCGGGCCTCATTCTGCTCGGCACCGCCCCCCTCATTCCTCTCTTCATGATCCTGGTGGGGGTGGGCGCCGCCGATGCCAACCGCCGCAACTTCCAGTCGCTGGCGCGCCTCTCAGGCCACTTCCTCGATCGCCTCAAGGGGCTGCGCACCCTGCAGCTTTTCATGCGCACCCGGGCGGAAGGGGAGGCCATCCGCGATGCATCGGAAGATTTTCGCGAGCGCACCATGGAGGTACTGCGCCTCGCCTTCCTGAGCACGGCCGTGCTGGAGTTCTTCGCCGCCATCGCGGTGGCCCTGGTGGCCGTCTACTTCGGTTTCTCCTACATCGATCACCTCAACTTTGGCAGCTATGGCGTCAAGGTCACCCTCTTTACCGGCCTGTTCGTGCTCTTCCTCGCCCCCGAGTTCTACGCGCCGCTGCGGGAACTCGGTGCCCACTATCACGCCAAGGCACAGGCCATTGGCGCCGCCGAACAACTGCTGGAATTTCTCGAGGCCGACGTGAGCGAACCCGCCTCCGGGACGCTCCCCTTCCATGCGGATGGCCCCGTCAAGGTAGAAGCCCGCAGCCTGGAAGTGCTGAGCGCCGAGGGCAAGGTGCTGGTCGGTCCCCTCGATTTCACGCTGGAAGCCGGCACGCGCACCGCCCTGGTCGGCATCAGTGGCGCGGGCAAGAGCTCCCTGGTCAATGCCCTGCTCGGTTTTGCCCCCTATCGCGGTTCCCTGTGCGTCAACGGAGTGGAGCTTCGTACCCTGGACATCAGCCAGTGGCGCCAGCAGCTAGGCTGGCTCTCCCAGAATCCCCAACTCTTCCACAGCTCCCTGCGGGACAACCTGCTGCTGGCCAGACCATCCGCCAGCGACGCCGAGCTGGAAGCCGCGCTCAAGCGCGCCCAGGCCTGGGAGTTCGTCAATGAGAAAGGGCTGGACTATCGGGTCGGGGATCAGGCGGGCGGTCTCTCCGTCGGCCAGGCCCAGCGCATCGCCCTTGCCCGTACCCTGCTCAAGACGACCCAGATGATGGTGCTGGATGAACCCACTGCCAGCCTGGATCGCCATTCTGAGCGAGCCGTCATGAGCGCCCTCGAACAGGCCGCACAAGGTCAGACCCTGCTGATGATCACCCACCGCCTCGATCAGCTCAGCCAGATGGACAACATCCTGGTGCTGGCGCACGGCAAGCTGGTGGAGCAGGGACGTTTTGCCGCACTCGGCGAGGCCCAGGGCCCCTTCGCCCGCCTCCTGTCGCAATCCCAAGGTTTCGGAGACTCTCTCGATGACTGATCTATTGCCGTTCCTGCGCCTTTATCGCCAGCACTGGCTCAGCCTCTCCATCGGCCTGCTGCTGGCCCTGGTCACCCTGGTGGCCGGCATGGGCCTGCTCTCCCTCTCCGGCTGGTTCCTCTCCGCCGCCGCCGTCGCCGGGCTGGCGGTCGCCACCCGAGACACCTTCAACTACATGACCCCTGCGGGGGGCGTGCGTTTCTTCTCCATCGTGCGCACCGCCAGTCGCTGGGGCGAGCGGGTCGTGAGCCACGACGCCACCTTCCGGGTGCTGACCCGGCTGCGGGTCTGGTTCTGGCAAAAGCTCTCCCCCCTCTCCCCCGGCTCCCTTGCCGGTTTTCGCCAGGCTGACCTGCTCAACCGTCTGGTGGCCGACATCGATGCCATGGATCACGTCTATCTGCGCCTCATCACCCCCATTGGGGCGGCGCTGCTGAGCTGCGCCGGGCTGGTCTTCTTCCTCTCCTTCTTCGATGGTCGCCTGGCGCTGACGCTGGGAGCCATTCTACTCTTTGGCATGCTGGCCTTGCCCCTGGTCTTCTATTTTGCCGGGCGCGCGCCGGGCCGCCAGCTCATCGCCGAGAAGTCCAACCTGCGCACCCGCATGGTGGACTATCTGGACGGCCAGGCCGAACTGCAGATGTTCGCCGCCGCTCCCGAGGCGCTCACCGGATTGCAGCAGGCGGAGCAGGCCCTGATCCGGGCCCAGGCCCGCATGGCCCGCGTCAGCGGCCTGGCCGCCTTCTCGGTGCAGTTGCTGAGCGGCTGGACTCTGACCCTGATGCTCTGGCTGGCCGGTCACGGCGTCGGTGGCAGTGCCCCTGACCCCATCACGGCACTCATGGTGTTCGCTACCCTGGCGAGCTTCGAGGCGCTGCTGCCGCTGGCCGGTGCCTTCCAGCACCTCTCCACCAGCCTCACCTCCGCCCGCCGTCTCAACGAGATCCTGCAAGAGGCCAAGGCACCGGAGTGGGGAGCACAGCAAGCCCCCGCTGCCCGGGGTGCCGTGCAGATAAGCGACCTGCATTTCACCTATCCAGGCCAGGATGCTCCCGTGCTGCAAGGGTGCACCCTGCAACTGCATGCCGGGGAGAAGCTGGCGCTGCTGGGGCAGACCGGCTGTGGCAAGTCCACCCTGATGGGATTGCTGACCCGGGAATGGACGGCCCTATCGGGGGAGATCCTGCTCGATGGCAAGCCCCTCACCGGTTACAGCGAAGAGGCGCTGCGCGCCTCCTGCTCCGTGGTGAGCCAGCGGGTCCACCTGTTTGCCGATACCCTGCGTGGCAACCTCACCCTGGCCGCCCCCGGAGCCAGCGACGAACGGCTCATCGAGGTGCTCACCCAGGTGGGGCTCGGGACTCTGCTCCACGATGAGGGTGAGCAGGCAGAACAGGGGCTGGATGCCTGGCTCGGGGATGGCGGGCGTCCGCTCTCCGGCGGGGAGCGCCGCCGCATCGGCATCGCCCGCGCCCTGCTCCACGATGCACCTCTCTGGCTGCTGGACGAGCCCACCGAAGGGCTCGATACCCAGACCGAACGGGAGATCATGGATCTGCTGCTGACCCTGGGGGCGGATCGCACCCTGCTGCTCATCTCCCACCGCCTGCTGGGGCTGGAACGGATGGACAGGGTAGCCCTGATGGAAGAGGGTCGCATCCGTCTGTGTGCCCCCCACCAGGAGCTGCTGGAAGATGATCACTACCGCAGCCTGCACCGGCGACTGGCCCCCGCCTGATCCGGGGTCGTCTCGCTACAATCCATTGATATGGCTAAAAATGGGGCTGGTCGCCATCGGCGACTGCCCCCTATAATGGCCCACTCGCCACCCAACAAGATGCCGATATGAAACGCCTGATCCTGATGATGCCCCTGATTGCCTCCGGTTGCGCCGACTTCGCCTTCAACAGCAATCTGGACAAGGAAAACTTCGACGAGTACTTCAAGCCGGGGAGCGTGCGGATCTACGAGCAGAGCGAGCTCGCCGACCTCAACTACCTCTACCTCGGCACCGTCGAGGGGGAATCCTGCCAGAGCGATGCCAACCAGGCGGTGCCCAATGCCGGTGAAGCCCGCACCCTGGCCCGCCGCCGCGTGGCGGACATGGGGGGCAACGGCGTCAGCTTCGACAAGTGCGCCGAGTTCAGCGACGTGCCCGGCTGCCTGAAGCAGGTGATCTGCTACGGTCAGGCGCTGAAAGTGGCCGAAGAGAAGTAAGTCCTGCCATGGCGATCGCCATCGTGCGACTCGGCAGCCCCCGCCTCGAGGATGAGGGGCTTCGCATCGGCACCGTGCGTCGCCCCCCTCGCGGCGTGCCCAAAGCGGCGTTCGCCAGCCAGGATTGGTACGACGTCTGGTTCCCCAATCTGGCCCCCAGCGCCGAGACCATGAAACTCGGTCAGACTGCCGACACCCCGGCCCGGTGGACCGCCTTCTGCAAGCAGTACAAGGCCGAGATGGCCGGCCCGGCCGCGAAGCACGATCTGGCCCTGCTGGCCGCCCTCTCCCACACCACCCATTTCTCGGTGGGATGCTACTGCGAACAGGAGTCCCGCTGTCATCGCAGTGTGCTGAGGACCCTGCTGGCCGACGCGGGTGCATTGCTGCGCTGAGCGCCCGTCATGGATGAACACCCCACATGAGAAGAGGGCACCCCGGGGTGCCCTCTTCTTTATGATGTCGGCTAGTATGCATTCGATGACAAGGAAACCTCCACTCGTCGTCGCAAAGCCTGTTCCTCGTCATGGGTCATGCCCGGCAGCGGCCCCCGGGGGTTGCTGGCAAGCCATACCACCAGATCGTCAACCGTCTCCTCCAGGGGGCGAAAGTTCAGCCCATGAACGATGGCGGCCTCGGCGCTGATGGTGCCATACCCAGCATACTCGGGCAGCTCGCTTGGCAGCAGCGTGGGATAGCTTTGCCAGGGCGCCACCCCTGCCGCCATCAGGTCACGCCAGGGAGCCCACTCGAGCTGCAAGGGGGTCACTGGCGTCAGCCGGGCAGCGAGGCGCTCCACCCAGTCGTTCAGTGCGATGCCGGGCTTGATCAGGTTGAAGCACCCAGCGAGTCGCTGCTCGGCAGCCCGCAGCACGAACTCGGCGCAGTCGCGCACATCCAGGTATTGCAGCCTGTCCTCTCCCAGCCCCGGCAAGAGCCAGTGCCCGCCCCGCTGCACCCGCCTCACCCACCAGGCAAGACGAGCGGTCGGGTCAAAGGGGCCGCAGAGCACACCGGGGCGCAGGGTGCACAGGCGATCTCCCCAGCGGGCGCGATACACCGACTCGCACAGCACCTTGAGGGGGCCGTAGTCGGTGAGCGCTCCTGCCATCTCGTGCAAGGGGGCCGACTCATCCATGCCGGGTTGGGAAAAATCGCGATAGACACTGATGGTGGAGATGAAGATGAGCCGATCACAGCGCCCCAGCAGAGCGTCAGAGAGTCCTTCGGCCTGTTCGGGGCGATAGCAGCAGGTGTCGATGACCAGATCCCAGTGCCGCCCCTCGCCCCGCAAGGGGGCCAGGTCCCCGTCTCTGTCCCCGTGAAGCTGGGTCAGCTCCCGCCAATCCGGGTGCTGGCGGTGGCCGCGATTGAACAGCGTCACCTCGTGCCCCCAATCCAGGGCCAGCGTGGTCAGGTGGCGACCCAGAAAGCCGGTGCCGCCGATAATCAACAATTTCATCCCTGTCTCTCCTCTATGGCGCCCTCTCCTTGCAGCCCCTCCACGGGCAGCCGAAACGGCCATGGCCTGGCATGGTGAGCACACGTCCCAGGCACGCCCTGATGCCGCCAGGCATATCGTCATGGTGCGGGCAGCAGATTCCTTGTCCGCTCCCCCGCCACCCCTTTTGCCGCCCCACCCTACGCAAGTTGGCACCAGGACACAGCCCCCGGGCACCGGGTCTGGGATCGGGATCACAGGGGCTGCGTCCTGGTGCTCCCCCTGCGTTTTCGGCGTGCCTGTGCTACATTGCCCGGGTTTTCAGCCAGGATCCGCCATGAAGTTCGATATCGATACCCTAGGGATCATCCGCTCTCCCTACAAGGAGAAGTTCGCCATACCCCGCCAGCCCGGTCTGGTCAGCGCGGCTCGCGCCCGCCTCGAACTGCTTCCTCCCTATGATCAGCCCGATGTGCTGCGCGGCATCGAGCAATTCTCCCATCTCTGGATCAGCTTCGTGTTTCACCAGACCATGGATCAGGGCTGGCACCCGACGGTGCGCCCGCCGCGCCTCGGCGGCAACGAGCGGGTCGGGGTCTTTGCCACCCGCTCCACCTTCCGCCCCAATCCCCTCGGCCTCTCCGTGGTCGAACTGCACGGGGTGGGACGTGAGCGCGGCAAGCTCTGGCTCGAGCTGGGCGCCGTGGACTTGCTCGACGGCACCCCCGTCGTCGACATCAAGCCCTATGTCCCCTATGCCGACAGCCTGCCCCACGCCCGTGGCGGTTTCGCCCCCGATGCCCCCACCCCGCCGCTGGCGGTGAGCTTCAGCGCCCAGGCCGAGCAGCAGCTCGCCCCCTGGCTCAAGGCCCACCCGGAGCTGCGTGAACTGGTGAGGGAGGTGCTGGCTCAGGATCCCCGCCCTGCTTACAAGAAGGGCAAGCCGGATGACAAGGTGTACGGTGTCAGATTGTTCGATGTGAACGTGCGCTTTCAGATAAAAGAACCGCAATGTCAGGTACTTGCCATCGAACCCGCTTGAAAAAAGCCTCTCTGGCAGCATGAAAAAAGCCACCCTCCCGGGTGGCTTTTTTATGGGCAAAACAGGGTGCTCAGCGCCGCTGCAGCAGCAGGCTGCCGATGGAGTAACCGGCCCCAAAGGAGCAGAGCACCCCGCGAGCCCCGCTCGGCAGATCCTGGTTGAAGAGGTGGAAGGCGATGATGGAACCCGCCGAGCTGGTGTTGCCGTAGCGGTCGAGGATGACAGGCGCCTCCTGCTGGCTGGCGTCATGGCCCAGCAACTTGCGGCCGATGAACTGGTTCATGGTGAGGTTGGCCTGATGGAGCCAGAGCCGGCTCAAGCCATCGGCCGCCCATCCCTGCTCCGCCAGCTGGGAGGCTATCTGATCGCACACCATGGGCAGCACCTCCTTGAACACCTTGCGCCCCTGCTGGCGGAACAGCTTGTCGTCGCCGTAGCGGGTGCGCGGGCTGAGCCGGTTCAGGAAGCCGAAGTTGTTGCGGATGTTGTTGGAGTACTGGGTCACCAGCTTGCTGGCCACCAGTTGCCAGGGGTTGGCCACCTGGCAATCGGCCTCCCGTTCCAGCAGCACGGCGGTACAGGCGTCACCGAAGATGAAGTGACTGTCCCGATCGCGGAAGTTGAGGTGACCCGAGCAGATCTCCGGATTGACCACCAGCGCCAGCCGGGCGGTGCCTGCCGCCAGCATGTCCGCGGCGGTCTTGATCCCGAAGGTGGCGGAAGAGCAGGCCACGTTCATGTCGAATGCCAGGCCGCTGGCGCCGAGATAGTGCTGCAATTCGATGGCCAGCGCCGGGTAGGGGCGCGGCATGTTGGAGGCGGCGACGATGACAAGATCGATCTCCCCCGGTTCACGACCGGCGGCGATCAGCGCCTGTTCGGCGGCCGCCACCGCCATCTCCACCATGATGGAGGGCTGATCGTCCGGGCGCTCTGCCATGAGCGGTTGCATGATGTCGGGATCCAGCACCCCCTCGCAGCTCACCAGATAGCGGCTCTTGATGCCGGAGGCCTTCTCGATGAACTCGCAGCTCGAGTGCTGTTTGGCAGGCAGCTGCCCAGCATCGATGGCGGAGGCGTTCTCCTCGTTGTAGAGATCCACGTACTGGTTGAAGGCCGCCACCAGCGCTTCATTGCTGACGGCAAAGGGAGGGGTATAGAGGCCTGAGCCACTGATTACGATAGAGGTCATCTTTGCTCCTGGCCGGGTGCAATCCCGGCTTGTCTGTTTTTTAGGGTTCAGAGGGTCACAGCTGGTCGATGGCCGCAGCCAGACCCGCCAGGGTCAGCGGGTGCATCCGCCCGCCGATCAATTCGTTCATCAACTTGATGGAGGGGTGCCACAGCCACTCCTGCCTTGGCAGCGGATTGACCCACACCATCTTGGGGAAATGTTGTTGCAGGCGCCCGAGCCACACCTGGCCGGGCTCCTCGTTCCAGTACTCTACGCTGCCACCTGGCCAGGTGATTTCATAAGGGCCCATCTTCGCATCCCCCACCACCATCACCCTGTAGTCGCTGCCGTAGGTGCGCAGCAGCCGCAAGGTATCGAACCGATCATCATGGCGCCTGGCATTGTCCTGCCAGACGAAGTCGTAGAGGCAGTTGTGAAAATAGAAGAACACCAGGTGCTTGAACTCGTGGCGCAGGGCCGAAAAGAGGCGCTGCACCTCGGCCACGTGGGCATCCATGGAGCCCCCCACGTCGAAGAAGACCAGCAGTTTGACCCCGTTGTGGCGCTCGGGCCGCAGCTTCACATCGAGCCAACCTTGCCTGGCCGAGCTTTGGATGGTGTCGTCGAGATCCAGCTCGTCGGGATTGCCCCGGCGCACCCAGCGCCTGAGCTTGCGCAGGGCGAGCTGGATGGCGCGCTGCCCCAGGGGCGAGTCGTCACTGAAGTTGCGAAAGTGGCGCGCCTCCCACACCTTGGTCGCCCGCCCGTGCTGGCCCTCTCCCCCCATGCGGATCCCTTCCGGGTTATAGCCGCCGTGACCGAACGGGCTGCAGCCCCCGGTGCCGACCCACTTGTTGCCGCCCGCGTGGCGCGCTTTCTGCTCGCTTAACCGCTGATTGAGGGTCTCTAGCAGTTTGTCCAGCCCGCCAAGGGATTGGAGCAACGCCTTCTCCTCCGGGCTTAACAGTCGCTCGAACTCCTGGCGCAGCCAGTCGTCAGGCAGGCTCTCCGGCAACAGGGGGATGGCGGCCAATCCCTCGTAATACTCGGCGAAGGCGCGATCGAAGCGATCGTAGTGCGCCTCGTCTTTCACCAGCAGGCAGCGGGATAGCTGGTAAAACTCGTCCATGTCGAGGCTGGTCAGTCTGGCTGCCAGCGCCGCGTGGAGGTCGAGCAACTCCCGCAGGCTGCAAGGAAGCTTGTGGCGGCGCAGGTGAAGGAAGAAGTCGATGAGCATTCAGCCGCCGCGGCGCGCCAGGAAGGCGAGCTTCTCGAAGAGGTGCAAGTCCTGCTCCGTCTTGAGCAGGGCACCGTAGAGAGCGGGCACCAGCTTGCCGGGCTCACGGGTGCGCAGGGCTTCGGGGGCGATATCGTCCGCCAACAACAGCCGGATCCAGTCCAGCAGCTCGGAGGTGGACGGCTTCTTGCGCAGCCCCTCTACCGCACGCAGCTCAAAGAAGAGCGTCATCGCCTCGTCGAGCAGCCGCTCCTTGAGGTCGGGGTAATGGAGCTTGACGATGGCCTGCATCTCGGCCTTGTCGGGAAAGCGGATGTAGTGGAAGAAACAGCGGCGCAGGAAGGCGTCCGGCAGCTCTTTTTCGTTGTTGGAGGTGATGATGACCACGGGACGCTGGCGCGCCTTCACGCGCTCGCCGGTCTCGTAGACATCAAACTCCATCCGATCCAGCTCCAGCAGCAGATCGTTGGGAAACTCGATGTCCGCCTTGTCGATTTCATCGATGAGCAGCACTGGCCGCTGATCTGCGCTGAAGGCCTGCCACAGCTTGCCCCGGCGGATGTAGTGGCCTATCTCCCCTACCCTGGGGTCGCCGAGCTGGGAGTCTCGCAGCCGGGCGACGGCATCGTATTCGTAGAGCCCCTGCTGGGCCTTGGTGGTGGACTTGATGTGCCAGCTGATGAGCTCGGCACCCAGGGATTCGGCTACCGCCTCCGCCAGCACTGTCTTGCCCGTACCGGGCTCACCCTTGATGAGCAGCGGCTTCTCCAGCACGATGGCGGCATCGACGGCCATCTTCAGTGCCTGTGATGCGAGATAGCGGTCGCTTCCTGCAAATCCCATGAGATCCCTTCCATTGGATGCCCAGGCAGCGGGAGCCCCCTCGGCAAGAGAGAATAAGTTCTATATGTTGTAATAACATATTGTTATAACGATTCGTCACTTCTCATTCAGAAACCACAGGGTAATCTTGTTTCATCGCCTTAACAAACACAGGGATAGCACCATGAGCAAAATTTTTGAGGACAACAGCCAGACCATAGGCAACACCCCGCTTGTTCGTCTCAACCGTGTTACCAAGGGCCGCGTGCTGGCCAAGATCGAGAGCCGCAACCCGAGCTTCAGCGTCAAGTGCCGGATCGGTGCCAACCTCATCTGGGATGCCGAGAAACGCGGCGTGCTGACCAAGGGCAAGGAGATCATTGAGCCCACCAGCGGCAACACGGGCATTGCCCTGGCATTCGTGGCTGCGGCCCGCGGCTATCCCATCACCCTGACCATGCCGGCCACCATGAGCCTGGAGCGCCGCAAACTGCTCAAGGCCCTGGGTGCCAACCTGGTGCTGACCGAAGGCCCCCTCGGCATGAAGGGCGCCATTGCCAAGGCCAACGAGATCCTCGAATCCGAGCCGGGCAAGTACGTGCTGCTGCAACAGTTTGAAAACCCGGCCAACCCGGAAATCCACGAGCAGACCACTGGCCCCGAGATCTGGGACGCCACCGATGGCGAGGTGGATGTGTTCGTGGCGGGCGTCGGCACCGGCGGCACCATCACCGGGGTCTCCCGCTACATCAAGAAGACCAAAGGCAAGGCCATCGTCTCCGTGGCGGTCGAGCCCAGCGAATCTCCCGTCATCAGCCAGAAACTGGCGGGTGAAGAGATAAAGCCCGGTCCCCACAAGATCCAGGGCATCGGCGCCGGCTTCATCCCGGGCAACCTGGATTTGAGCCTGCTGGACCGCGTCGAGCAGGTGAGCAGTGACGAAGCCATCGAGATGGCCCGCCGCCTGATGGAAGAGGAAGGGATCCTGGCCGGTATCAGCTCCGGCGCTGCCGTGGTCGCAGCCAACCGTCTGGCCGAGCAGCCGGAGTTCGAAGGGAAAACGATTGTCGTCATCCTGCCGAGCGCCGCCGAGCGTTACCTCTCCAGCGCCCTCTTCGCCGGTGTGTTCAGCGAGCAGGAGTTGCAGCAGTAGTTGATCAGCCAACACCAAAACGACGGCGCTCCTCGGAGCGCCGTTTTCATTATGCGCTAAACTCTCTAGCCACCAGTGCCACTCG
Source organism: Aeromonas sp. s9 (assembly GCF_040907765.1). NCBI lineage: Bacteria > Pseudomonadati > Pseudomonadota > Gammaproteobacteria > Aeromonadales > Aeromonadaceae > Aeromonas > Aeromonas sp. s9. Next base: position 63,296 of record NZ_JBFOCK010000013.1, on the reverse strand, counting down.
GCCCCTTATTTTTTGAGGTAAAATAACAAACTTGGATATGACAAAAAAAGCAGACATTCTGTGATAAATCTCATATCCTGTGCGGCGTCACGAGGTGTTTGCTGGCAAGGTATCACAAGGTAACAAAGTGTTATTTTTCGTTATAAAATAATTTCAGGCCAGGCCTGACGCGGCTTGCAGCCTGATAGCGAAAAAATACCTGGCCACGACGCCGAATACTGCACAGAAAATTGACCTGGATTAAACCATTGCAGGTCTGATTTCGTTACTTTACAACATATCCATACTGACACGGTGAGACAGGAAGCCTCATTGGCGACCATCTCTCCAAACAATATCAATAATATGGGGTGAAACCATGTACGAGAAGTCTGTTGTTATTACTGCTGAAAACGGCCTGCACACCCGTCCTGCAGCTCAGTTCGTGAAAGAAGCCAAAGAATTCCAAAGCGAGATCACTGTGGTCTCCGGTGGCAAATCCGCCAGCGCCAAGAGCCTGTTCAAGCTCCAGACCCTGGGTCTGACCAAAGGCACCAACGTGACCATCCAGGCTGACGGCCCGGACGCTCAGAAAGCCGTTGAGAAGCTGGTTGCCCTGATGGACGAGCTGGAGTAATCCAGCTTTATTCCTCCCCCACAGTCGTTTTAATAGGAAGGATTATGATATCTGGCATTCTTGCGTCCCCCGGTATCGCATTCGGCAAGGCGCTTCTTCTGAAAGAAGATGAAATCGTTATCAATCAGGGCAAGATTCCCGCCGAACAGATTGATGCCGAGATCAACCGCTTCCTCGAAGCCCGCACCAAGTCAGCCGCACAGCTGGAAGCCATCAAAGAGATGGCCGGTCGCACCTTCGGTGAAGAAAAAGAGGCCATCTTCGAAGGCCACATCATGCTGCTCGAAGATGAAGAGCTGGAAGGGGATATCAGATCCTTCATCAAAGAACACAAGGCCTCTGCCGACAGAGCCGTTCACGAGGTGATCGAACAGTACGCCAAGATGATGGCCGATCTGGATGACCCCTATCTGCGTGAGCGCGCCACCGACTTCCGTGACATCGGCACCCGTCTGGTCAAAAACGTACTGGGCATCGCCGTTGTCAACCTGAGCACCATCGACGAAGAGGTCATCCTGGTCGCCAAAGACCTGACCCCCTCTGAAACCGCTCAGATCAACCTGAAATACGTGCTGGGCTTCGTCACCGACATCGGTGGCCGTACCTCCCACACCTCCATCATGGCCCGCTCCCTGGAGCTGCCGGCCGTCGTGGGCACCAACGACATCACCGAGCGCGTCAAGAACGGTGACATGCTGGTGCTGGATGCGATCAACAACCAGGTCATCATCAACCCGACCGCCGACCAGTTGAACGAAGCCAAGAAGTTCCAGGCCCAGTTCCAGGCCGAGAAGGACGAGCTGGCCAAGCTCAAAGACCTGCCTGCCATCACTCTGGATGGCCACCAGGTCGAAGTGTGCGCCAATATCGGGACCGTCAAGGATACCGAAGGCGCCATCCGCAACGGCGCCGAAGGCGTTGGTCTGTACCGTACCGAGTTCCTGTTCATGGACCGTGACGCGCTGCCGACCGAAGACGAGCAGTTCAAGGCTTACAAAGAAGTGGCCGAAGCCATGCCGGATCAACCGATCATCGTCCGTACCATGGACATCGGCGGCGACAAAGAACTGCCCTACATGAATTTCCCGAAAGAGATGAACCCCTTCCTGGGCTGGCGTGCCGTGCGTATCTTCTTCGATCGCACCGACATCATGCACGCCCAGCTGCGGGCCATCCTGCGTGCGTCTGCCTTCGGCAAACTGCGCATCATGTTCCCGATGATCATCTCCGTCGAAGAGTTCCGCAGCCTGAAAGCTACCGTGGAGACGCTGAAAGCCGAACTGCGTGCCGAAGGCAAAGCCTTTGATGAATCCATCGAAGTCGGTATCATGATCGAGACCCCGGCCGCGGCCGTGATGGCTCATCATCTGGCCAAGGAAGTGGATTTCTTCAGTATCGGTACCAACGACCTGACCCAGTACACCCTGGCTGTCGACCGTGGTAACGAGATGATTTCCGCCATGTACAACCCGCTGTCACCCTCCGTCCTGACCCTGATCAAGATGGTGATCGACGCTTCCCATGACAATGGCAAGTGGACCGGTATGTGCGGTGAACTGGCTGGTGACGAACGCGCCACCCTGCTGCTGCTGGGTATGGGTCTGGATGAGTTCTCCATGAGCGCCATCTCTGTACCGCGTATCAAGAAGCTTATCCGCAACACCAACTTCGAAGATGTGAAGGCCATGGCCGACCAGGCGCTGAGCTTTGCCACCGCCGCCGAAATCGAAGCGTGCGTAGATAACTTTATTAAGCAGAAGGCAGTCTGCTAAGATCGGCTGCAAACAGCGACAATCATCTCTAGGAGCTTTTACTATGGGTCTGTTCGACAAACTGAAGAAACTGGTTTCCGACGACAGTTCTGACACTGGCGGCATCGAAATCTTTGCTCCGCTGTCCGGCGAAATCGTCCCCATCGAAGATGTGCCTGACGTCGTCTTCGCCGAGAAGATCGTCGGCGACGGCATCGCCATCAAACCGGCCGGCAACAAGATGGTTGCTCCTTGCGACGGCACCATCGGCAAAATCTTCGAGACCAACCACGCGTTCTCTCTGGAGTCCGACTCTGGTATCGAGCTGTTCGTTCACTTCGGTATCGACACCGTCGAGCTGAAGGGTGAAGGTTTCACCCGTATCGCTCAGGAAGGTCAACAGGTCAAGCGCGGTGACACCATCATCGAGTTCGATCTGGCCGTTCTGGAAGCCAAAGCCAAGTCTACCCTGACGCCTGTGGTCATCTCCAACATGGACGAGATCAAAGAGCTGGTGAAGATGACTGGCGCCGTGACCGTGGGCGAAACCCCGGTGATCCGCATCAAGAAATAATGCGCCCTGGCCTGACGCCAGTGACCGCCAAAAACCGAAGCCTGGTGCTTCGGTTTTTTTTTGCCCCTTCCATCTCCCGATACTCCATGGGCTCCAGCACAGGTCAGCATGACGGCAAACAGGCAGAAATGTTATCGAGATCAACACGGGCATAAGCAAGCCGAGTACCCTCAAGAGGGATACCTGCGGGTCCTTTGGCTCGATACGAGACGGGATGAAAAGAGATAAGCCGCTTAAGTGGCGAGGAGACAACGATGCTGAGAAATACCGAACAACGTTATGGCAGCCTGAGCATAGGGCTGCACTGGTTGACCCTGCTGCTGATGATCGCCGTCTATGCACTGATGGAGTTCAGGGACATCTTCCCCAAAGGGTCGGCTGGCCGCGACCTGATGAAGGAGTTTCACTTCATGGTGGGTCTGCTGATCCTGGCGCTGGTGGTCGTGCGCCTGCTGGTGCGCGTGGGTAGCCCTTCACCGCGTATCGTGCCCGAGCTCTCCCCCCTGATGCTCACGCTGGCCAAGCTCGCCCACCTGGCGCTCTATGGCTTCCTGATCCTCACCCCGCTGCTGGGCTGGCTGCTGTTGAGCGCAGGGGGCAAGCCCATTCCCTTCTTCGGCCTGGCGCTCCCCGCCCTCATCGCCCCCGACGACGGCCTGAAGGGTACCATCAAGGAGCTGCACGAGACGCTGGCCAACATTGGCTATGCGCTGATTGCCCTGCACGCGGCGGCAGCCATCTACCACCACCATGTGCTCAAGGACAATACCCTGACCAATATGCTGCCCGAGCGCAAATAACCAGCGACGGGTTGCACACCAACAAAAAGGCCCCTGTGACAGGGGCCTTTTTGTTCATGGAGGGTCATGGGCGACACGTCGTCAGCCGGGCAACACCACCCGGCTTTCACCGCCACCGAGGGCCTCCACCCGCACCTGCACACCGATCCGCTCCACCAGGGTCTGCACGTGGGAGATGACCCCGATCTGGCGACCGGCCGCCTGCAGGGAATCGAGGCTGGCAAGCGCCAGATCCAGGCTGTCGGGATCGAGCGTGCCAAAGCCTTCGTCGATGAACAGCGATTCGACCTGGGTCTGGCGCGACGACAGGCTGGATAGGGCCAGCGCCAGCGCCAGCGACACCAGAAAGCTTTCACCGCCGGAGAGAGAGTCCACCGAACGCACCTCATCCCCCATGTCGAGATCCACCACCTGCAGCGCCAGATCGGTGCCGGGCACTCGCTCCAGCCGATAGCGGGGGGAGAGCTCGGCGAGCTGGGCGTTGGCCTCCAGCAGCAGCCGCTCCAGGGTGAGGCTCTGGGCGAAGGTGCGCAGCTTGGCGCCGCTGGCCGAGCCGATAAGGTCACAGAGGCGCTGCCAGTGATCCGCCACCGCCTGCTGGGCAGCCAGTTCCTCCTGCAAGGTGCCCGCCTTGAGGGCCGCCGCCTCGGCCTGAGCCAGCGTGCTCTTGCACTGGAACAGCTGCTCGTCGAGAGCGCGGCAGTGCGCCTCCAGCGCCGTCAGCCGGCTGTCGAGCTCCTGTGGCGCCAACGCGGCCAGCTCGGGGTGATGCTCGCGGTAACGATCCCGCTTGCTCTCCTCCAGCGCCAGCGCCCGCTGCCGCTCGGTCAAACGGGTACGCGCCTCGGCGCGGGCATCCTCCAGCGCCTGCAAGGCGGCGCGGCGCCCCTTGAGCTCATCCGGGCTCATGGCCAGCAGGCGGCGCAGGTCATATTCGGCGATGCCGAGGCTGCTGGCGTGGGCAGCCCAGCGCCCCAGCACCTCCCGTCGCCGCCGGCTGCTCACCTGCTTCTCCTGCTCCAGATGGCTGAGACGGGTCTTGAGCTCGGTCTGACGCTCGCGCAGGGCGCGGGCCGCCCCCTGCATCGTCTCCAGCTCGCTGGCCAGCTGCTGCAGCCGCTGCTGCCAGCGGCTCTCGACCAGGGCAATCTCCTCGCCCCCCAGACAGGCCGCGCGGCTGGTGACCAGCCCCTGTCGTTGCTGTTCATGCTCCTTGTAGTCACGCTCGAGCTTGTGCAGCAGCTCACGCTGGGTCTGCAAGCGCGCCTCCTGAGCACTCAGGGCCGGGGTGAGGCTGGCAATCTCGCCGGTCAGCAGCTCCCACTCACTCTGGCCGTGCAGCCAGGCCTCGCAGGCCCGCTGCCACTCGCGCCACTGCTGGCTGCCCAGCCACTGACGCCAGGGCTGGCCTCCCATCTGCTCGTCGAGCCGGCTGCCCCCCTGCTCAAGGCGCTGGCGCAGGGTCGTTTCCTGCTCGCCCATCGCATTCACCTCCCCTTCCAGAGTGATGCGCTGGCGATCGGCCTCCTGCCACTGCTGCTCGAACTGCTGGTGCTGGCTGGCCAGCTGGCTCAGCTGCTGGCGCACGGCCTGCAACTGCTGCTGGCCCTGCTGGGCCTCGCGCAGTTGCTGCTGGCTGCGGGCCAGCCCCTGCTCCAGACTCTGGCCGCGGCCGAGCAGGGTATTCATCAACTCGTTCCACTCGATCGGGCTCTGACGTAGCGGCAACGGATGGCCCAGCAGCTCGGCACCGCCCAGCTGCTGCCAACGCTGGGTCAGCTGCTCGGCGCGCGTCTCCAGCTCAGGCAGATGCTGCTGGCGCACCGCCAGCTGGCGGGCCAGCTCCTGGCGCTCGCTCTCGCACTGAATGTATTGGTGATTGAGCCGCTCCCACTCAAGCTCCAGGCTGCGGACGCGCTCCGCCAGCTGCCCCAGAATGCCCGCCACCTGTGGCTGACTCTGGTGATAGGGGTGCTCCTCGGCGCCGCAGAGCGGGCAAGGTTCACCGTCGCGCAGGATATGGCGATGCTGCTCGAAAGTAGCGATGGCACGGGACTGCTCCAGCGCGTGACGCGCCTCGTCCCGTTGCAGGGCGAGCCGCTCGCGGGCCGGCGTCAGCTCGTCGCCGAGGATGGCCAGCTTGCCGAGCGCCTGCTCCAGCTGGACGATCTCCTGCTGCAGGCGACCATGCTGCTCACCGTGATTGCGGCCATAGTCCGCCAGCTCCAACAGCTGGCGCAGCTGGCCCAGCTGCTCAGTCTGCCCTTGCCACTGCTCCTGCGCCTTGGCCAGACGCCCCTCCCACTGCTGCTCCTGCAGCTCGTGCTGTTGCTGCTGCAGTCGCTCCTGCTCGCGCTGCCAATAGTCGCGCTCCTGCTGCCCCTGTTCCAGCTGATGTTGCAACTGCCTGAGGGCGCGCAGCTTGTGTTCGCGCAGGGTGAGCAGTTGCTGCAGCCTGTCGGCATCCTCGGCCCAATCCTGCATGGCGGTGAGCAGGGGCTGCCACTGGCGGGCCACCGGCGCCAGCTCCTTGTGCTCCTCAAGCCAGGCACCCCACTGCTGGTGCTGGCCCTTGAGCTGCTCCACCTGCTGGCACTGCTGGCGCCAGCCCTGCTCCAGGGTGAGCTGCACCTCCCGCTCCTGCGCCCCCTCCTGCTGGATCTTCTGCAGTTGCTGCTGCTTTTCCCGAATGCGGGTGTCGAGCTCCTGCGCCCGTTTGAGTTCAGGCTGCAGGGCGCCCCACTCGCGCTCGGCGGCGATCTTCTCCGCCAGCAGTTGCTGTTCGGTGAGGGCGCTCTGCTGGGTCTGCTCCTCCAGCTTGCCAAGTTCAGGGCCAAGCTCGGCCAGCGCCTTCTCCTGCTGCTGCACCTCCAGGGTGAGGCGAGCCAGTTCGTCGTGATCCGCGCGGGCCACCTGGGCCTGCTCGGCGCGGGCGAACTCCTCCCGCTCGGGGGCGGCCGCACCGTGGGCCGCCTCGGCTGCGGCAAGGGCCGCTTCCCCCTCCTGACAGGCCTGCAACTGGGCGGCGATGCGGCCGTTGAGATCGCGCAAGTCCTGCATCAGCTGCTGTTGCTGCTGCTCGTGCTTGAGGCTGGTGGCGAGGCTGACCTGCTGGCTCACCCACTGCTCGCGGGTCGCCTCGTCCATCAGCGCCACGTCACCGAGCCGCTGGCGGATGGCAGCCAGTTTCTGCTGCTCCTCCCGCGCCCGCTCATGGGTCTGGACCGAAATAGCGGAGTAGAGCTCGGTGCCGGTCATCCGTTCGAGCAGGGCCGAACGCTCGTCGGCGCTCGACTTGAGGAAGGCGGCAAACTCCCCCTGGGGCAGGATGACGGCGCGACGAAACTGCTCCCAGGAGAGCCCCACCAGCTCGTCGATGCGATCCTGCAGCTCCCGCTTGCTGCCACTGAACACCTGGCCCGACGCCACGTCGGTCAGGCTGCGCTCCTGGGCCTGAAAGCGCCCCTCGGCGCGGTTGCGAGCCCGGCGCACCGCCCAGCGGGCCAGCCAGACACGGCCGTCACAGCCGCGAAACTGCACCTCGGCAAAACCGCTGGCGTGACCACGGCTGAGGATGCCGCGCACGTCGTTGGCCTTGAGCTTCTCCTCGTCATCCATGCGGCCCACTTCGGCGACATTCTTGCGATTGGCGATAAAGCGCGGCATCTCGTCGTAGAGCGCCAGACAGATGGCATCGAGCAGGGTGCTCTTGCCAGCGCCAGTATTGCCGGTGATGGCAAACAGGCCGGCGGCCCCCAGGGCGCCACCGGCAAAATCGATGGTGAATTGACCGGTCAGGCTGGCCAGATTCTCCCCTGACAGCGACAAGATTTTCATTGGCTGGACTCCTTCACCTGCTCCAGGATCTCTTCAAACGACGCCACCAGCTCGGCCTCCGGCTCCCCGTCGAACTGACGCTGATAGCAGAGGCGAAACACCTCGGTGGGGGAGAGTTCATCGAGCCGGCGCTGGCCGGCACCGTCCGCCAGCCCCTGGCCCGAGCCCTGATAACTGGTCGTGATGCGGGCAAGACGCACCGGCTTGTCGCCGATGGCGGCCAGTACGCGCTCGCGGATGCGGGCCTCGGGTTTGGGCAGCAGCAGCCGCACCTCGAGGAAGGGCTGCGCCTGCTGCGGGCAAGCGGGCAGCGCCAGCGCCTCGATGGCCTGGAGCGCCTCGTCAAGGCCGCTCTGGGGCAGGCGGATCATCTCCACCGCGCGGGGCACCGGGATCCGCTCAAGGCGGGCCAGTTTGCCCCTCTCAAACGTCACCTCCAGCACCTGATGGTTGTAATTCGCCTCGGCCAGTGAGAGCGGCAGCGGCGAGCCGCTGTAGTGCACCCCCTCGGCCGGGCTCTGGGCCAGGTGCAGATGACCCAGCGCCGTGTAGTCGGCAGCGGCAAACAGTTCGGCAGGCAGGGCATGCTGGTTGCCGCCAAGCACCCGCCGCTCGGAGAGCTCGGAGAGCTGGCCCGCCGCCAGATAGGCGTGGCCCATGGCGATGAGGGCCTGGTCCGGATGGCAGCGCGCACGCCCCTCGCTCAGCACCGCCTCATAGACCTGGCGTACCCCTTCGATGAGTCTGTCCTGCCCTTCACTGATCCCGTCGGGGCGCAGATCGCTGCTGCGCAGAAACGGCACGGCGGCGCACCAGGCGGCCACCTCGCCGTTCTTGCCTCGCAGCGGCACCAGCAGGCGCTCGGTCTCGAGGCGCCCCTCGTCGTCCCGGCTGATGCTGCCCACCAGATGGAGGTCGAAGGCGCGCAGCAGCTCGTGGGGGGCATCCAGCTTGGAGGGAGAGTCGTGGTTGCCGCCGATGAGCACCATCTCCAGTGCCGGGTGTTCGGCGCGCAGCCGTGCCAGGAAGCGGTAGAGCTGCTGCCAGGCGCTGGCGGGAGGGTTGGCGGTGTCGAACAGATCGCCCGCCACCAGCAGGGCGTCGATGTCGCGGGTCTTGATGGTGTCGGCCAGCCAGTCGAGGAAGGCGTCGTGTTCGAAGCGGCGGTCGTGGCCGTGAAGCTGATGACCGAGGTGCCAGTCGGCGGTGTGCAGGATCTTCATGGAAAACGGCTCGATAAGGAGAAGAGAGCGGGGGCGAAGGCGCCCCGGTATGGAGACAAGATGAGGATGGTGCCCCCCGTTTTCAACCGGGGCAGCCCCAGACGTCAGATTCAGACGGCTTGGTAATGCATCTGGTACTGAAGATGGCCGGTGAGGGGATCGGGCACCTCCCCCCCGATTTCAAAGCCGTGGCGGCGGTAGAAACGCACCGCCGGCTCGTTCTCCACGAAGACCCGGGTATGCAGCTCGGCACATCTGGATCTGGCTTCCTGCAACAGGGCGTGCCCCACCCCCCGCCCCTGCCTATCGGGGCGCACGAAGAGTGCAGCCAGGTAATCATCCACCAGCGCCATGAAGCCGAGCAGGTCCCCTCGCTCCTCGAACACCCAGATGCGGGCGTGATCGAGGTAGCGGGTACGCAGCTCCTCCTGAGCCTGCCACCAGCAGGAGGCATCGACGAAATCGTGGGCCTGCAGGGAGGCCAGGAGCCAGATTTCGACGATCTCTTCCATGTCTTCCGGCCGACTCTGTCTCAACATGGTCGCCTCCTTGTCAGCAATGTGAACACTCGCAGTCTAGGGGAGTTGGGCCCGCTCCCGGGGGATCAAGGTGGGGCCCTGTGAGGTCGATCGCCCTTTATTTAGCGAGAATGATTGGCTGATCACAAAGCGCCTCTCTAGTACAATGCCCGCCGGACAATCTAGAGACCGAGGACGCCATGTGGTTTAAAAACCTGCAGATTTACCGCTTTACCCGCCCCTTCGACCTGACCGTTGAGCAGCTGGAAACCCAGCTGGAAGCCTGCGCCTTCACCCCGTGCGGCAGCCAGGACATCTCCCGGTTCGGGTGGGTCAAGCCCCTTGGCAAATTCGGCTCCACCCTGACCCACACCGCCTCTGGCCACATCCTGCTGTGCGCTCGCAAGGAAGAGAAGATGCTGCCCGGCACCGTGGTCAAGGAGATGCTGGCGGAGAAGGTAGAGGCCATTGAATTCGAGCAGGGTCGCGCCCTCAAGAAGAAAGAGAAGGAGGCGCTGAAAGAGGAGATCATGCACACCCTGCTGCCCCGCGCCTTCAGCCGCACCAGCCAGACCTTCGCCTGGATAAACCCTGCCGACAACCTGATGGTGGTGGATGCAGGCTCCGCCAAGAAGGCGGACGATCTGCTGGCGCTCCTGCGCAAATCCATCGGCTCCCTGCCGGTGGTGCCGGTGGCCCTCAAGAACCCGCCCGAGATCACCATGACCGAGTGGCTCAACGAGGGCAACCTGCCCGCCGCCTTCACCCTGGAGGACGAAGCCGAGCTGCGCAGCGCCATGGAGCACGGCGGCATCATCCGCTGCAAGCAGCAGGATCTGATGAGCGAGGAGATCAAGAATCACCTGGCCAACGACAAGCTGGTGACCAAGCTGGCCCTCAACTGGGGCGAAACCCTGAGCTTCGTGCTGGGGGATGATCTCTCCATCAAGCGCCTCAAGTTCAGCGAAGAGCTGCGCGAGCAGAACGACGACGTCACCAGTGAAGATCCCGCCGCCCGCCTGGACGCCGACTTCGCCCTGGTCACCGCCGAGCTGGCCCAGTTCATCCCGGCCCTGTTTGCCGCCCTGGGCGGTGAAGAGCAGTCCATCTAAGCAAATTGGCTCAGCCTGATTGCCAAAAACCGCCTTCACGGCGGTTTTTTCATCTTCATCGGCACCGTCGCCACTGGCTGGTCCCCTCCGGGGTAGCGCGCCGCGCAATACCCTGACCCCATTGATTGCGGCAGCATGGCGCACTGCCCCGGCAGCATGACATCTCGCTAGAGTGCCCCCCTTTCCTGCAACAGTCGATGAAGTCGCTGCGCCAGGGTGCGGTAACCCTCGGCATTTAAATGCACCGCATCGGACTTCAGGGCCGGGTCTCGCAGCAACTCGCCTATGCTGTCGTTGTCCAGCACCAGCCCGTACTGATCTGCCAGCTCCTCGTAGAGGGGAGCGCCATCGGCAAACAGGGATTTTCGGGGCACCCCGACCAGCAGGATCTGGGCCCCGCTCCCCTGCACCGTCTCTATCATGGCAGCGAGATTGGCCTTGAGGGCCGCCTCCCCGCTGCCACGCAGGATGTCGTTGCCCCCTTCCAGCAGGATGACCAGAGCGGGTCTGTGCCGGGCCAGCAACCCGGGCAGGCGTGCCCTGCCGGCCTGGCTCAGCTCTCCGGACACCCCGCCATTGACCACGGGATGGCCGCTCAGGGTCGCCAGCACGCTGGGGTAGCTTTGGGACGGGCTTACCCCGCGCCCCTCGGTCAGACTGTCCCCGAAGGCGAGCAGGGTCTCCCCCTGGGCCAGCGGTCTGAAGGTCGGCTCCCCGCAGGCCGTCAGCAACAGGCAGAGCAGCCCCGCCATGCAAGGTTTCGCCAGCGTCCCCCGGTGTGTCATGAGCGCCTCCTTGATAGTTTTGTAACCATATGAGTATTAAGACAAACTTTTAATCAAGCTCCAAGTGTGACACATTTCGGCAGGTGAACAAGAAACCGACAAGGAGCCTGTCATGTCCCTCAAACCCCTCGGCCTGCTGGTCGCCCTCGGCCTGCTTGGCGGCTGCGCCTCCCAGGACGGCTTTCACTATGTCCCTCCTCCCCAGACCCTGATCGCCCCGGAGGCGGCCAGCGGCTGGATTGACAAGCCCGGCTGGCAAGGCCGTGACTTCATGGTGGCGGCGGCCAACCCGCTGGCGGTGGATGCGGGCTACCAGATCATCAAGGCGGGGGGCAGCGCCGTCGATGCAGCCATCGCCGTCCAGCTGGTATTGACCCTGGTGGAGCCTCAATCCTCGGGCATCGGCGGCGGCTCCCTCATGCTGGTGTGGGACGGCAAGCAGGTGGCGGCGGTGGATGGCCGGGAAACAGCCCCCGCCGCTGCCACCGATCAGCTCTTCATGAAGGAGGGCAAACCCATGGCCTTCTATGAGGGGGTGGTGGGCGGGCGCTCCGTCGGCGCCCCCGGCACGGTGCGTGCCCTGGCCCTGGCCCACGAGCGCTATGGCAAGCTGCCCTGGGCCACGCTGTTCGAACCCGCCATCACCCTCGCGGAGCAAGGGTTCGTGATAAGCCCCCGCCTCGCCACCCTGCTGGCAAAAGATCCCTATCTGGCCGGGGATCCGGACGCCCGCGCCTACTTCTATCAGGCGGACGGCACTCCCAAGACGGCAGGTACCCGGCTCACCAACCCTGCCCTGGCCAGGGTGCTGCGAACCCTGGCCAGCGACGGCCCCGATGCCTTCTATCGCGGCCCGCTGGCCGAGGCCATGGTGGCCAAGGTGCACGCCCACCCGACCAACCCCGGGGTACTGAGCGCCGCCGATCTCGCCAGCTACCAGGCCAAGCTGCGGGACGGGCTCTGCTTTGACTATCGCCAGAGCGAGATCTGCGGCTTCCCGACCCCCTCCTCCGGCACTCTGGCCCTCGGCCAGATCTTCGGCATGCTGGAGAGCCGGGACATGGCCGCCCTCAAACCGGTACAGGGGGAGCAGGGTCAACTGGCCGCCTCCAGCGAGGCCATTCACCTCTACAGCGAGGCGGCACGCCTCGCCTTCGCCGATCGCAACCAGTATGTGGCCGACGGCGACGTCGTCGACGTGCCGGTGACAGGTCTGCTGGACAAGGGCTATCTGGCGCAGCGGGGGCACCTTATCGGCAACCGCTCCATGGGCGTCGCCCAGCCCGGCAACCCGCCCCGGGCGCTGGCCAGGGGCCGGGACGCCACCCCGGAGCTGCCCTCCACCAGCCACATCTCCATCGTGGACAAGAGCGGTATGGCGGTGGCCATGACCAGCTCCATCGAGGATGGCTTCGGCTCGCGGCTGATGGTCAACGGCTACCTGCTGAACAACCAGCTCACCGACTTCTCCTTCACCTCGGTGGACGCCGCCGGCCTGCCGGTGGCAAACCGGGTGGAGCCCGGCAAGCGCCCCCGCTCCTCCATGTCGCCCCTGCTGGTGTTTGACAAGGCAAGCGGCGAGCTCGAGATGAGCCTGGGCTCCCCGGGAGGCTCGGCCATCATCAACTACGTGGGCAAGGCGCTGCTCGGCACCCAGGATTGGGGGCTCGACCTGCAGCAGGCCATCAACCTGCCCAATTTCGGCAGTCGCAACGGCCCCACCGAGCTGGAGCAGGGGCGCACGCCCGACGCCGTGGTTCAGGGGCTCAAGGCCAGAGGGCACGAGGTCCTGCTTAACGAGCAGACCTCCGGGCTGCAGGGCGTCCAGCGCCATGCCGGCGGCTGGCTGGGGGCCGCAGACCCCAGACGTGAGGGGGTCGCCAGGGGGGAGTGATGCCCCTTCAGCACCCTCGTTCACCATGGAGGAGGCCAGCCTCCTCCATGCCGTGTGCTCATAGGTGTTCTCCCTTGCCTCCCAATATCATCATCGATTGATTATTCCTGCCAATTTTTCTTTAACCGCACACTCTTTTCACCCAATCGCAATGTATTAAAGATGCTTTTCATCAAAACCAACGTAAAAACTGGAACAGTGTTGCTCATGGCATATAAATGCATTACTTTTCAATAGAAACGGCATCTGTTGCCCTCAAGATTTCCCCTTGATACGGCCAACTTCTGTCTCTTTCGCCCCCTGCTCATTGACAGCTGCCCTCTTCACCTTCGGGTGATCTGGTAGCCCCTGACTGCCATTAGCGAGGTGACGACATGGACCACTCACTCCCCCTTATCACCACCCTGGTAGGCGGCCTCGTGCTGGCCTACCTCTTCGGCATGCTGGCAAGCCGCCTGCGCATCTCCCCCATGGTGGGCTACCTCGCGGCCGGCGTGGTATGCGGCCCCTTTACGCCGGGCTATGTCGCCGATCTGCGGCTCGCCCCCGAGCTGGCCGAAATCGGCGTCATCCTGCTGATGTTTGGTGTCGGCCTGCACTTTTCCGTAAAAGACCTGCTGTCGGTGAAACACATCGCCATCCCGGGAGCCATCGTCCAGATAACCCTTGCGACCCTGCTCGGCCTTGGCCTCTCCCAACTGCTCGACTGGACCGTGACCGCCGGCCTGGTGTTTGGCCTGGCCCTCTCCACCGCCAGTACCGTGGTGCTGCTGCGCGCCCTGGAGAGCCGCGGCCAGCTCGACACCAACGAGGGACGCATCGCCATCGGCTGGCTCATCGTGGAGGATCTGGTGATGGTGCTGGCCCTGGTACTGCTCCCCATCCTCGCCAACCTGCAGCAGGGGGGCGAGGCACTGACCCCGGCCCAGGTGATGGCGGATATCGGCCTGACCCTGGCCAAGGTGGCTGCCTTCATCGCCCTGATGGTCATCGGCGGACGCCGCCTCATCCCCTGGCTGCTGGCCCGCACCGCCGCCACCGGCTCCCGCGAGCTGTTCACCCTGGCCGTCCTCTCCTGTTCTCTGGGCATCGCTTTTGGCGCCGTCAAGCTGTTTGGCGTCTCCTTTGCCCTCGGCGCCTTCTTCGCCGGCGTCGTGATGAACAGCTCCCATCTGAGCCACAAGGCGGCCAACGACACCCTGCCCCTGCAGGACGCCTTCGCCGTGCTCTTCTTCGTCTCCGTGGGCATGCTGTTCGACCCCGTCATCCTGCTGCGCGAGCCCCTGGCCGTGCTGGCCACCCTGTTCGTCATCGTGATCGGCAAATCGGTGGCCGCCTTCGCCATCGTGCGGCTCTTTGGCCACAGCCAGCGCACGGCGCTGACCATCTCCGCCAGCCTGGCCCAGGTGGGTGAGTTCTCCTTCATCCTGATGGGTCTCGGGGTCATGCTCGAACTGGTCCCCGGGGTCGCCCGGGATCTGGTGCTGGTCGGCGCCTGTTTCTCCATCGTGCTCAATCCGCTGGTCTTCAACCAGGTAGAGCGTTGGCTGAGGCGCCATCCCGAGCCACGCACCGATGAGTCACCTCACCTCTGCCCCTTGCAGGGCCATGTGGTGGTAGTGGGCGCCGACGAGATAGGTCAGCACCTCATCTGGCAGTTGCATGAACAAGGCAGGGAGATGGTGGTGATCGACACCGATGAGCGACTGCTGGCCCCTTGGCGCGCCATGGGGATCACCTGTCTGGCGGGCCATCCCATCCAGCAGGATCTGCTGACGGCGGCGCTGCCCAACGCCAGCTGGCTGCTGATCACCCTGGATGACAGCCTGCTGGCCGGTGAGATAGCCATCAGGGCGCAGGAATACGGCGCCCTGATGCGCATCGCCGCCTGTGCCCACCAGCACGAGGAGGTGCATCATCTGCGCGTGCGCGGCGTGCATCATGTAGTCAAGAGCGAGGAGGAGGCTGCGCGGCGACTCTGTCACCTCGCCATGGAGATGGCCTGAAGCTCATCGGAAGTCACGAGTCCCCACGACGGGGCCAGAAAAGAAGCCCGGGCCTGCTGCCCGGGCTTTTTGCATGACGGGGCGATACTGCCGTCCCCTCACAGCAGATCGTGCTTGTCCAGCAGGCGATAGAGGGTGGCCCGGGAAATGTCGAGCGTGCGGGCCACCTCCTCGAGCTGATCGGGGAAGCGGGCCAGCGTCCGTTGCAAGGCCTGACGCTCCGCCGCTTCGCGCACCGCCTTGAGCGAGCCGTCGAGCAGCAGGCTGTCCATGTTGGTCAGCTCCATGTCATCGGCTTCGATGAAGGGGCCGCTGCACATGACCGCCGCCCGCTGCACCCGGTTGCGCAGCTCCCTCACATTCCCCGGCCAGCCATAGGACTGCATGGCCTGGCGCGCCTTGCGGGTGAAACTGAGCACCCGCCCGCCCCGCACTTCCGCCAGAATGTCATCGGCAAGGAGCTGGATGTCTTCCGCCCGCTCGCACAAGGCCGGGGTGCGCAGGCGCACCACGTTGAGCCGGTAGTAGAGATCCATGCGAAAGCCGCCGCTGGCCACCGCCTGCTCCACATCGATATTGGTGGCCGCGATGATCCGCACATCCACACGACGCGACAGGTGGCTGCCCACCGCCTCTATGCACTGCTCCTGCAAGAAGCGCAGCAGGGTTGCCTGATCCTCCAGCGGCAGCTCCCCTATCTCGTCGAGAAACAGGGTGCCGCCATCGGCGGCCTCTATCTTGCCTATCTTGTGGTGCTGTGCCCCGGTGAAGGCCCCTTTGACGTGGCCGAACAGCTCGGACTGGATGAGCTGATGGGGCATGGCCCCGCAATTGACCGCCACGAAGGGGCTCTCCTCCCCGAACGTGCTGTAGTGCAGCTCCCGGGCCACCAGCTCCTTGCCCGTGCCGCTCGGTCCCGTCACCAGTACGGGCAGGCGGCAATGCTGCAACCGCACGATCTGGTCGCGCAACTGGCGGATGGGGGCGCTCTCCCCCTGGATGAAACGCAGCTGGGGTTGCAGTCGGGGGCGGTGTCGCCGGATGAGGCGCGCCATCCCCAGGGCATGTCCCAGGCTGTGGGAGAGCCTGTCTCTGTCCAGGGGAAAGGTGTGAAAATCATGAAAACAGGCTGCCAGCAAATTGCGAAGGGCTTCGCTGGCGAGACAGTCCCGCTGGATGAGGCCGATCCACAAGGCGCCGGAGTGCTGCGCAATCAGGTTGTAGAGGGCTTCGTGCTGCTGATGCTCGATCACCACCAGCACCAGGGGATAGTCCTTTTCCTGCAGTTTTTTCTCTGCCACCACCAGGGAGCTTGCCTGCTCCACCTGCCACTCGCCTTGTTCCAGCAGGCTTTCCAGTACGGCACATGAATTGATGAGCAACAATGCCGTTTCTGTCATAGGGACAACTCCTTGTTATCGCCACTGCACGAAGGAGTCTGACGACTTGTCCAGATAACTCCCTTTATCATCAAATGGCGCCATTTAATATGGCCAGACGATGATAACTATAAACCATCCCGCCTTTAGATTGATGGCACCACAATATTGAGACAGCCAAATTATCCGTGAGAAAAAATAAATCCATTGATAAATAAGCGCTTACTTCACGACATAATATGTCGCTCTCAATATTGAGACGTAAAAACAATCATATCAAATAAAAAATAACTAAAAATCATATGGTTGTAAATTGGCATGGTCGTTGCTCTCTCCAATAAGCCCTCCTGGCATATGGAGACAGAACATGAAAATATATATTGCATTGGCAGCATTTCCTTTTCTGGCATTTGCCACCCCCTCAATGGCACAAAACCGGGTCGATCTCGGTGCTCAGGCATTGAGCAATATTCGTGGTTCCATGGGCGTCAATATGGTTGCCGGCAATAACAACCAACAAGGCAATCTTGCCGCCATCGCCATTTCGGGTCCGGCCGTCATTCAATTTGGTCAGCTGAATCAATCCACCACCAATCTGAACGGCAGCCAGAGCGTCGCCATCCTGGGCTCGGCCCTGAGCCAGAACCGGGGACTGGTCGGCATCAATCAGGGGGCGGGTGAGGGCAACCAGCAACTGAACGCCTTCGCCCTGTCCCTCGATGACAGCGGCCTGGGTGTCGTGACCGACATCAATCTCAGCTCCAGCGTCGCGAAGACCCCAGGGGGAAAGCCCCCCGCCAACACCACTACCAGCATCTATCTGGATGACACCGCCCTCACGGGCAGCAAGGGGGTCATTCAGGTGAACCAGGTCACGGGACAGGGAAACCAGTCAGTCAACATGGTTTCCCTGCCCCTGGCTGGCGCAGTAACGGCATCCCCATGATGCCGCAGGGATAGGAAGCCAGGCCCGGGGGTATCAGCCGATGGGCATATCTTCCGCTGAAAGTTCAATGGAGAGACTCATTATGCGTGGACTTATTTATAGCTCATTAGCCGCCGCGGTCATCATGGCCATGTCGGGCACTGCATCTGCCGATTACCGCGGTGACAGAGATGAGACAGGGGCAACCTTGACCAAGAAGGTCAAGGCAGAGGTCGATGTGGAATACGAAGGCAGGGTCAATGTCGGCGGCTACATCAACGTCAACAAACTCGGCATGGCCGTCGTGGACAACCAGCAGTCCAGTTCCATGATAGGCACCGCCAATACAAGAACGGAGAACACGAGCAAGATCGACGGCTCGTTCAAGGGTGCATCCGGTAACATCGGCGCCAACGTCGCAGCCGGTGACTCCAACGCACAGGGCAACAGCGCTTCCCTGGCCGCCTATGACGAGGTCGATGCCGAGTTCATCATGGGTCGTGGTCAACAACATGGCGCCCCTGGCGGATCGTCGGATGCCGAGGTCTTCTCCACCCAGAGCGCCAGCAACAACTGGACGACCAATCACGGCCATCAGAACAAGGCCGGTGTGGGCGATGGGGCCTTCAAGGATGCCGCAGGCAACATCGGGGTCAACGTGACCTCGGGCTCGGGTAACGTCCAGGCCAACAACATGGCAGCCTCCGTGTCCACCGGCAACATGGCCGTGGCCACCGTGGCCAACAGCCAGAGCGTCTCCAAGAACATGACCGAAAACCAAAGCCTGAGTGCAACCAAGACGGTTGACAAGGCAGGTGTGTTCCTCGGTCTCAAGGCTTGGGGCGATTACGAGGGGGGCGGTACCGGTCATGATGTCAAGAAAGGACATGGCCACGACAATGACAACGACAACGACAGGTACGGCAACAACAACCCGAAAGATGATGGCAAGTTCGAGTTCAAGGAAGAGGGTGACATCAAGCTCAGTGGGTACGCCGTCGGGTATATTCCCGTGGTCAATACCTACACCAGCCGCGAAACCTTCAACCGGGCAACCATCGATGGCGGCGCCTTCAACGGTGCCGTGGGCAACATCGGGGTGAACGTCTCCTCGGGGACCAACAACCTGCAAGCGAACAATCTCTCGCTGGCCGCAGGGTTTGCCAAGTAAGTCGATGCGAGGGGGCCCAGTGCCCCCTTTTTCCCTGACACTGGAGGTCTGAATGCGCTGGCTGTTGCTGTTGCTGTGCTGTCCTGCCGTCTGGGCAGGCTCGGTGCCACTGGGGGAGCATCTCCCGGCGCTGGGGGATCTCAACAAACCGGTGCAGAGCATTCTGGAGCGTCGGTACGCCAACATCGAGCGCCAACATACGGATTTCAGCTGCGGGGCCGCCGCCGTCGCCACCATCTTGCGCTACGCCTACGGCCATGCAACCAATGAACGCTGGGTCATGGATGGCATGCTTGCCATGGCAGACCCGGAGCAGGTCAAGCATTACGGCTTCTCCATGCTCGACATGAAGCAGTACCTGCAAATGCTCGGCATGCGGGTCAGAGGGTATCGACTGGGCGATGAAAAACTGCGCCAGGTGAGGGTGCCCACCATCGTCCTGCTCAACATTCGCGGCTATCAGCACTTTGCCGTGCTGCGGGCCATCGATCGCCATGATCGCGTCTATCTGGCAGACCCGGCCCTCGGCAACCGGGTGATCACCTTCAAGGAGTTCAAGGAGAGCTGGAACGGCATCCTCCTCGCCGTCATCGGCGCGGGCTATCGTCCCGATGCCCCCCTTGCCAACCCCTCTCCCCCGCTCTCTGTCAGAGGCAAGGATGGGCTCTTCGCCCCGGTCAATGAAACATCCCTGCTGGAATTCGGTTTTCAGCACAAAGAGCTAATGTGAGGTCATCATGAATACCCGACCCGCCCTATGCCTCCTCTGCAGCCTGGGTGGCATCGCCTCTCCGCTGCTGGCAGCACCGGACCCGCTGGCCCATCTGTCAGACCACTTTGCGCCCGAACTGGCGGACGGAGAGCTGGCCCACCTGCGCGGCCGCTATGTCAGCAGCCATGGCATCAGCTACTTCGGCATCGAGTTCATCTCGTCACTGACCACGGCCCAGGCCCAGCAGACGGCGGCCATGAACCTGGCGCTGAGCATTGTGCAAAACAAACCCAAGCTGGATGTGCGCGTCAAGGATGAGGTCAAGCCCGCGGCCACGCCCGCCAAGGAGGCCCAGGTGCAGGGGGCCGGGCTGGTGCAGGTCGTTCAACTGGAGGGGAGCGGCAACAGCTCGGTCAACCAGACCGGTATTGAACTGACCACCCCCACCATGACGGGACACCTGGTTCAGGCGGGCAGCTACGAGCACCAGGGCGATCTTGGCACCGCCACTTATCGGGTCTCGGGGAATTATGCCGGCTTGCAACTACACTCTTCCGACGGCCGGGTCCTGCTGGAGCAGAGCCTGCGCGGTACCGACTTCAGCCGGGGGCTGCTGCAGTTCAACAAGGTCAGAGGGGACAGTTTACAGACGCTCAATCAGACCCGCATCTGGTTTTCGCGCTGAGCACCGGTGAGCACGGGGGCTGAACCATCAGAAAGGATGATAAACAACAAGGACGTATCCCGATGAAACAGTCTCGCATGCTGTTGATTGCCCTCGCCCCCTTCGCCTGCTGGGGGGCCACGGCCGAGGAGGAGGCCCTGCAACAACAGCTGGATCTCCTGCGCCAGCAACTGATCCAGCAAAATCAGGCCCTTCATCAGCTCCAGGCCCGCCTGGAGGCCGTCAAGGCCGCCGGTGCCACGACGGCAACCGCCGGGGTCGGAGCCGGAGCCGCCGTCGCCTCCACCCAGCAGGACGCCTCACGGCGCACGTCGGAAGTCGGCCGCAGCACCGAAGACCTGATGATCGAACAGCACAATGTGTTCGACCGCGCCCTGACCGTCGATGTGGGCCTCTCCTACCAGCACTACAACCGCAAGGATCTCGCCCTGCGCGGCTTCCTCGCCCTGGACGCCATCTTCCTTGGCGAAATCAACCTGGATCGGGTGCGCTCCGATCAGTGGACGGCGGATGTCATCACCCGCTACACCCTCAACGATCGCTGGCAACTGGAGCTGGCCCTCCCCTACATGTTCCGCAACACCAACTACCAGAGCACCGGCAAGGAGAACTCCAGCCGCGACTTCGAGGAGCAGAGCGTCAGCGATGGCGGTCTGGGGGATCTCAGCCTCGCCATCTACTATAGGGTCATGGCAGAGAGCGAGGATTGGCCGGATCTGGTGTGGAACTTCCGGGCCAAGGCGCCGACCGGCAAGGATCCTTACGGCATTGAGGTCAACACCTCGGAATCGGGCAACCTGGTGACCCCCAAGGAGCTCGCCACCGGCAACGGGCTCTGGCAGCTCTCCACCGGCTTCTCCCTGGTCAAGACCATGGATCCCGCCATCCTGTTTGCCAGCCTCAACTATGGTCACAGCTTCAAGCAGGACTTTGACGATATCTCCTACCAGCCCGGCAACCAGCCCGGCAGCATCCAGCTGGGAGACTGGTATGAATATGGCCTGGGGGTCGCATTCGCCCTCAACGAACGCTTCAGCCTCTCCTTCAACATCAACCAGCGCGTCACCATGGAGTCCAAGCAGGGGTCCGAAGGCTTTGCCATGGAGAAGGTCACCGGCTCCGATGCCAACGCCGCCAGCTTTGGCATGGGGTCGACCTGGGCCATCACCGACAACCTCTCCATGGCGGTCAACTGGTCTGCCGGGCTCACCACGGATGCACCGGACTACACCATCGGGATCCGCTTCCCCTACCGCTTCTAGCCCCGCCAGGGCCCCGGCAGGTTGACGACAAAAAAACGAGGGAGGCATAACGCCTCCCTCTTCTTGTTGCCGCCAGCCTGCCTGGCGGGCCACCTTGTCATCACACCCCCAGGCGATCGCGCAGGGTGTACCAGGCGGCGCCGGCGGCGGTGAAGGGGATGCGCAGCAGGCGGCCACCCGGGAAGGGGTAGTGCGGCAGCCTGGCGAACGCATCGAAGCGCTCCGCCTGACCGCTCAGCACCTCGGAGAGCAGCTTGCCCGCCAGATGGGTACAGGTGACGCCGTGGCCGCTGTAGCCCTGCATGTAGTAGATGTTGTGACCGATGCGGCCAAACTGCGGCAGGCGCGACAGGGTGAGCAGGAAGTTGCCGGTCCAGGTGTACTCCACCTTGACGTCGGCCAGCTGCGGGAAAGTCTTGAGCATCTTGGGGATGATCAGCCGCTCGATGTCCGCCGGATCCCGCGCCCCGTAGACCACGCCGCCGCCATAGATGAGCCGGTGATCGCCGGAGGTACGGTAGTAGTCGAGCAGGTAGTTGCAATCCTCCAGACAGTAGTTCTGTGGCAAGAGTGAACGGGCCCGCTCCTCTCCCAGCACTTCGGTGGCGATCACCTGGGTGCCGCAAGGCATGCTCTTGCTGGCCAGTTCCGGCACCAGATTGCCGAGGTAGGCGTTGCCGGCCACCACGATAAAGCGTGCCTTCACCGCCCCTTTGGCGGTCTTGACCAGGGCGGGTTGACCCGGCGTGATGCTGGTGACGGCGGACTGCTCGAAGATAAGCCCCCCCTGCATGCGGATGGCTTCCGCCTCCCCCAGCGCCAGGTTGAGGGGATGGATATGGCCGCCGCTCTTGTCCAGCAGGGCGCCGACGTAACGATCGCTCGCGACCACCTCGCGCACCCCGTCGGCATCGAGCAGCTCCAGCTGGTCGTTGCCCCACTTCTCCCAGCGCGCCTTCTGCGCCTTGAGTTCGTGAAGCTGCTTCTCGGTCTCGGCGGCGAACACCCCGCCCTCCTGCAGATCGCACTGGATGTTGTAGCGTTTGATCCGCTCGCGGATGATCTGGCCCCCCTCAAACAACATGGAGCCGAGCAGCCTGGCCTGATCCGGCGGGCAGTTCGCTTCGATGGTGTCAATGTCGCGGCTGTAGGAGTTGACGATCTGGCCGCCGTTGCGGCCGCTGGCGCCAAAGCCGACTCGCGCGGCCTCCAGCACCACCACCTTGTACCCCTTCTCCACCAGATGCAGCGCACTGGAGAGGCCGGTGTAGCCTGCGCCTATGACGCAGACGTCGCACTCCAGCTGCTCGGTGAGCGTGGGATAGGGCGCGTGTTTGTTGGCACTGGCTGCGTAGTAACTCTTTACATGTTCGGTCATGATCCCTGTTTCCTTACCGGTTCGTTTCCAACACAACGGGTTGTTCACATTAAAAGCTGGCCGGGGTGTGGGCGCTGACGATGCGGCAGACCTGCCCCGAGGGATTGCTGAAACTGTGGGGCTCGCCGGTGTCGATGACATAGCTGTCCCCGGCGCACAGTTCATAGGTCTGGCCGGCCAGGGTCAGCAGCACCGACCCTTCCAGCACGGTGCCCACCTCCTCCCCCTGATGCTTCACCACGCCGCCGGTGTCGGTGCCGGGGGCATAGGTCTCCAGCATGAAGCCGAGCTGGCGCCGATTGTTGCCGTTGTGCACCAGCTTCATGGAGACTCCCTGGCTGCCAAGCTCGATGAGCTGCTCCGCCTTGATCACCACGCTGGGCGTGCTCACCACCTCCTCTTCGGCGAAGAAGCGCGACAACGGCAGCTCGTAGACGCTCAGCAGCTTTTGCAGGGAGGCCACCGAGGGGCTCACCTTGTTCTGCTCTATCATGCAGATGGCGCCGTGGGTCAGGCCGCTCAGCTCCGCCACCCGGCGCTGGGAGAGCCCGAGCTCCCTGCGGATCCGGGCAAGCCGCTCCCCCATGTTTCTCTCGTGCTCCGCCAGGGGATTGTCCGTCATGGTCCGCCACCGGACCTCGCCACGGGATTGCTCCATCGCCCACCTCCTTCCATGGTCATTCGAATACCTGGGGCCGACTGGTCAATATAGTGAGTCAGGCACGTCAGCCCCGTTCACTATCCTGCACAACCCAGAGCGTTCATTATTTTGCACACCCTGCGCAATGAAAACCGCTACAATCGCGCTAACAGCCCCATTTCTAGCATGTGACGCCCAGTTCACTCAAATATATTTAACACTTGAAAAACATTTCGGCTCATTTTATGGTCGTTACGTGCTTATTATTCTATACGGCGGTGCCCACATAAACGCGCCACCCAGACCCACTATCGAGGCCCCTTACTTATGTCAGCATCACAACCTGCTCTCTCCCTGATCAAATCCCTGGCCTATGTCGACGGCCGCTGGTGCGAGTCCCTGGGCGGGCGCCGGTTCGAGGTCCTGAACCCGGCCACCGGCCAGGTCATCACCCAGGTGCCCGACATGGACGGGGAGGACACCCGCCTCGCCATCGCGGCGGCCCACGCGGCGCAACCCGCCTGGGCGGCCCTCACCGCCAAGGAGCGCAGCAGCAAACTCTACGCCTGGTTCGAGCGCATCATGGCCAACCAGGAGGAACTCGCCCGCATCATGACCTGCGAGCAGGGCAAGCCGCTGGCGGAAGCCAAAGGAGAGGTGGCCTACGGCGCCAGCTTCATCCAGTGGTTCGCGGAAGAGGGCAAGCGTGCCTATGGCCGCACCATCCCCAGCTTCTCCGCCGATCGGCGCCTGGCCACCATCAAGCAGCCGGTGGGGGTCGTGGCCGCCATCACCCCCTGGAACTTCCCCAT
Organism: Aeromonas sp. s9; assembly: GCF_040907765.1. Classification (NCBI taxonomy): domain Bacteria; kingdom Pseudomonadati; phylum Pseudomonadota; class Gammaproteobacteria; order Aeromonadales; family Aeromonadaceae; genus Aeromonas; species Aeromonas sp. s9. Next base: position 39,216 of record NZ_JBFOCK010000013.1, on the reverse strand, counting down.
CGCCATGATCACCCGCAAGGCGGGTCCGGCGCTGGCCGCCGGTTGCACCATCGTCATCAAGCCCGCCGCCGAAACGCCCCTCTGCGCCCTGGCGCTGGCGGTACTGGCGGAGCAGGCGGGCATTCCCGCCGGGGTCATCAACATCGTCACCTCCCATCAGGCGAGCGCGGTGGGCAACGAGCTGTGCAGCAACCCCGTGGTGCGCAAGCTCTCCTTCACCGGCTCCACCCGCATCGGCAAACTGCTGATGCGCCAGTGCGCCGACACCATGAAGCGCCTCTCCCTGGAGCTTGGCGGCAACGCCCCCTTCATCGTCTTTGACGACGCCGACCTCGACGCCGCCGTGGCCGGGGCCCTGGCGTCCAAATACCGCAACGCCGGCCAGACCTGCGTCTGCGCCAACCGCATCCTGGTGCAGGCCAGCGTCTATGACGCCTTCGCCGAGAAGCTCGCCGCCGCGGTCAAGGCCTTCAAGGTGGGAGACGGCATGGGCGAGGGCGTCCAGATCGGGCCCCTCATCAACCCGGCCGCCGCCAGCAAGGTGGCCGAGCTGGTGCAGCAATCGGTCGCCGCCGGTGCCCGGGTGCTGGTGGGGGGCGACGCCCACCCCGCCGGTCCCCTCTTCTATCACCCCACCATCCTGACCGGGGTCACCCGGGGCAACCCCATTCTGGACGAGGAGATCTTCGGGCCCGTCGCCCCCCTGGTGCGCTTCGAGACGGAAGCCGAGGCCATTGCGCTTGCCAACGACACCCCCTATGGCCTGGCCGCCTACTTCTATGGCCGCGACATCGCCCGGGTGTGGCGGGTGGCCGAGGGGCTCGAATACGGCATGGTGGGGATCAACGAGGGGATCATCTCCACCGAACTGGCCCCCTTTGGCGGGATCAAGGAGTCGGGGCTGGGCCGGGAAGGGGCGGCCGAAGGGCTGGAGGAGTACCTGGAGACCAAATACCTCTGCTTTGGCGGCATTCGCTGAGGGGAGTGAAGGGGCAATCGCATCGTTAAAACAGATGCGTTATGACGCAGCCCATCGTTTTTACAGATAGAAAGAGGGGGTCGCCGGTCACGACCGAGCGCCTTGTGGGCCCAGAGGGCACACCCGGGGCCCCCTTTTGCGAACAGGTCGCCCTGCCCGAGGGCAGTTGGCGGCACACATATGGCCAGATGGCACAGGAATAGCGGGGCCCATGCCCCTCAGGGAGGAAAGATGAGTCATTCAAGCAACAACCAGCAGTGGCAGGCCCGCCGCGAAGCGGCCGTGGTCCAGGGGGTCGGCACCCTGCTGCCGGTCTTCATCGACCGGGCGCACAACGCCGAGCTGTGGGACGTGGAGGGCAACCGCTACATCGACTTTGCCTCCGGCATCGCCGTGCTCAACACCGGCCACAACCACCCCAAGGTGGTGGCGGCGGTGCGCGAGCAGCTCGAGAAGTTCAGCCACACCTGCTTCCAGGTCACCCCCTACTCCGGCTATATCGAGCTGGCGGAGAAGTTGAATGCCCTGGTGCCCGGCCCCACCCCCAAGCGCACCCTCTTCCTCTCCACCGGCGCCGAAGCGGTGGAGAACGCCATCAAGATCGCCCGCGCCCACACCGGTCGCAGCGGCACCATCGCCTTCAAGGGGGGCTTCCACGGCCGCACCATGATGGGCATGGCCCTCACCGGCAAGGTGGTGCCCTACAAGACCGGCTTCGGCCCCTTCCCGGGGGAGGTCTATCACCTCCCCTTCCCCGCCGACTACCTGGGAGTGAGTGAAGACGATGCCCTGGCCGCGCTGGATCTCTGCTTCAGCGCCGACATCGAACCCACCCGGGTGGCCGCCATCATCATCGAGCCGGTGCAGGGGGAAGGGGGCTTCTACCCCGCCTCCGCCAGCTTCATGCAGCGCCTGCGCCAGGTGTGCGACCAGCACGGCATCCTGCTCATCTGCGACGAGATCCAGACCGGTTTCTGTCGCACCGGCAAGACCTTCGCCACCGAATACAGCGGTGTCGAACCCGACATCATGACGCTGGCCAAGAGCCTGGCCGGCGGCTTCCCGCTCTCTGCCGTGGTGGGCAAGAGCGAGGTGATGAACGCCGCCAAGCCCGGTGGCCTGGGGGGCACCTATGCGGGCTCCCCCATCGCCTGCGCCGCCGCCCTGGCGGTGCTGGAGGTGATCGAGGAGGAGCACCTGAACCAGAAGGCCCTGGCCCAGGGGGAGCAGATCAAGGCACGCCTGCACCAGCTGGCGACACGGTTTGACTGCATCGGCAACATCCGCGGCCCCGGCGCCATGGTGGCCATGGAGCTGGTGAAGGAGGGAGATGCCGCCAGACCGGACCCGGATCTCACCAAGCGGCTGGTGGCCGAGGCGGGCAAGCGGGGGCTGGTGCTGCTGGCCTGCGGCGTGCGTGGCAACGTGATCCGTTTCCTCGCCCCCCTGACCGCCCCGGCGGCCATCGTCGACGAGGGGCTCGACCTGCTGGAGCAGGCCCTGTCCGCCTCCCTGGCCTGATCCGGAAGACCGCGTTCGCCCACGTGCAAAAAAATGCGTTTTTGCTCCCTTGATATGCTTGTCAAGGGGGCATCACGAATGCACAATGCGCCGCCGTATTCAAGGACCGTCCGCTCATCGGAGCCCGGTTCTTTTTTTGCGCCAAACAAATCCATAACGAGGCCGGAACAGACCGGAAATGATAACGAGGTGGCACGCCATCTCACGACACCCGCTTCTTAGTGAGGAACTCCATGGGGCATATCATCGCTTTCCTGCCGGCCCGCGCCGGTCTGCGCCATCCGTCCGCATCCCGGACTGGCGCCCCCACCGTGCAGGATGACCTCACCGTCAGCCTGATCCCGTCAGCCAGCCTGCGGGGGATCGCCTGATGCACCCGCACCCCGCCGGTCTGAAAAAAAGCCTGAAACTCTGGCACGTGGTCATCATGGGGCTGGCCTATCTCACCCCCATGGCGGTGTTCGACACCTTCGGCATCGTCACCGAGATCACCGAAGGCCATGTGCCGACCGCCTACCTGCTCGCCCTCATCGGCATGCTGTTCACCGCCATGAGCTACGGCCACCTGGTGCGCAAGTTCCCCTCGGCAGGCTCCGCCTACACCTATGCCCAGAAGGTGTTCCACCCCTATGTGGGTTTCATGGTGGGCTGGGTCTCCCTGCTCGACTACATGTTCATGCCCATGATCAACATGCTGCTGGCCAAGATCTACATGGAGGCCCTCTTCCCCGGCGTGGCCCCCTGGACCTACATCCTGGCCCTGGCCGCCGTCATGACCTTCCTGAACCTGCGGGGCATCAAGCTGGTGGCGAACTTCAACAGCCTGATCGTCATCATGCAGTTCAGCATCATCGCCGTCTTCATCGGCCTCATCGCCTGGGGCGTGAGCCACGGCGAGGGGCTGGGCACGGTGGCGAGCAGCCGCCCCTTCTTCTCCGAGCAGATGCACATCAATCCCCTGCTGACCGGTGCCTCCATCCTCTGCCTGTCGTTCCTCGGGTTTGACGCCATCACCACCCTGTCGGAGGAGACCCCGAACGCGGATCGGGTGATCCCCCGGGCCATCGTTCTCACCGCCCTCATCGGCGGCGTGCTCTTCATCTCGGTCTCCTACTTCCTGCAGCTCTTCTTCCCGGACATCTCCCGCTTCCAGCAGCCGGATGCGGTGCTGCCGGAGATCGCCCTCTATGTGGGCGGCAAGCTGTTCCAGGCGGTGGTGCTGGTCTGCACCACGGTGGCGGTGCTCGCCTCGGCGCTCGCCTCCCACGCCGGGGTATCGCGCCTGCTCTACGTGATGGGCCGGGATCGCGCCCTGCCGAGCCGCGTCTTCGGCTACATCCACCCCACCTGGCAGACCCCGGCTCTCAACGTGCTGCTGGTGGGCATGCTGGCCCTCTCGGCGGTGGCCTTCGATCTGGAGATGGCGCTGGCGCTGATCAACTTCGGCGCCCTGGTGGCCTTCACCTTCGTCAACCTGGCGGTGATTGCCCACTTCTATCTCAGGCTGGGTCACAACAAGACCCTGAAGGATCACCTGCTGTTCCTCGCCCTGCCCCTGTGCGGCGCCGCCTGCATCGGGGTGCTCTGGCTCAACCTGGAGCCCGCCTCCTTCGAGCTGGGGCTGATCTGGGCCGCCCTCGGTGCCATCTACCTGCTGCTGCGCCTCACCGTGTTCCGGGTCCGCCTCGGCCGCCCCGAGCAGGACGCCTCCTGAGCGAAACCGGCGCCCCCAGGGCGCCGGTTTCACATGGCGGCAAAGCAGGGCGCCAGCTGATGACAAGGTTGTCATCGACTTTCCGGCAGCGGTGGCGAAGTGATCGCTCACGGGGGGAACAAATTCCCCGCTGGCGGCCTTTTTCGCTTGTCTCCTCCCCCCCCTGAGGGCACAATACGGCGCCCCTTGAGAGCCGATGTTTCAACAACATCGGTTCTTTGCTTTTCTGGGGCACACCACCATTCACCAAGAGGCCGGCCATGTGCCGGAATTGATACCCAGATTGCCAAGCAATCTCCCGACGTTGTGAGGAAAAACATGGGGCATTTCACTGCTTTCCTGCCGGTCCCCGCCGGCGTGCGCCACGCATCTGTGCCACAGATGGGCGCCCCCTGTGTCCAGCGACGCGTGTCCGCGTCCCTGATCCCGTCCCATCTCGCCCACGGGGCCTGTGCAGAGGAGAAAGCGTGATGGCCGGTGCCAAGCTGCTCAAGACCCTCACCCTGTTCCAGGTCGTGGTGATGGGTCTGGCTTACCTCACGCCCATGGCGGTATTCGATACCTTCGCCATCGTCGGTGACATCACGGATGGTCGCGTGGCCACCGCCTACCTGCTGGCGCTCGGCGGCATCCTGCTGACCGCGTTCAGCTACGGCCACCTGGTGCGCCGCTTCCCGTCCGCAGGCTCCGCCTACACCTATGCCCAGAAGGTGTTCCACCCCTATGTGGGCTTCATGGTGGGCTGGTCTTCCCTGCTGGACTACATGTTCATGCCGATGATCAACATCCTGCTGGCCAAGATCTACCTGACCGCCATGTTCCCCACCGTGGAGCCCTGGATCTTCATCTTCGGTCTGGTGACCGTGATGACCTTCCTGAACCTGCGCGGTATCAAGCTGGTGGCGAACCTCAACGGCTTCATCGTCTTCATCCAGATCGCCATCATCGTCACCTTCCTCGGCCTCATCGCCTGGGGCCTGAGTCACGGTGAAGGGGCCGGCACCCTGATGAGCAGCCGTCCGTTCCATGTGGAGTCTGCCAGCATGCTGCCGCTGTTCACCGGCGCCACCATCCTCTGCTTCTCGTTCCTGGGCTTCGACGGCCTGAGCTCCCTCTCTGAAGAGACCCCGAATGCCGGCAAGGTGATCCCCCGCGCCATCGTGCTGACGGCCCTCATCGGCGGCATCATCTTCGTCACCGTCTCCTACAGCCTGCAGCTCTTCTTCCCGGATCTGGCCCGCTTCAAGGAGCCGGACGCCGTGCTGCCGGAGATCGCCCTCTACGTGGGTGGCACCCTGTTCCAGAGCGTGGTGCTGGTGTGCACCACCGCGGCCGTGCTCGCCTCCGGCATGGCGGCCCACGCCGGCGTGTCGCGTATCCTCTACGTGATGGGGCGCGATCGCATGATCCCGGAGCGGGTGTTCGGCTATATCCACCCCACCTGGCGCACCCCGGCCATCAACGTGCTGCTGGTGGGGGCCCTGGCCCTCTCCGCGGTCTCCTTCGATCTGGACATGGCCCTGGCCCTGGTGAACTTCGGCGCCCTGGTGGCTTTCACCTTCGTCAACCTCTCGGTGATCGGCCAGTTCTGGGTGCGCGAGAAGCGCAACAAGAGCCTCAAGGAGCACCTGCTGTTCCTGGTGCTGCCGCTGCTGGGGGCCGCCACCATCGGCGCCCTCTGGATCAACCTGGAGCAGAGCTCCCTGGAGCTTGGCCTCATCTGGGCTGGGATCGGGGTCACCTACCTCTTCCTGCGCCTCGCCGTGTTCCGCATCCCCTTCCGTCAGTACGAGGAAGCGGCCGACGGCCAGTAAGCCATCTCGATCGCAAGATGCAAAGAGGGGAGCCCACGGGCTCCCCTCTCTTGTTTGCACGACGCATCGCCTTCTGCCGGGTTTCCCCTCAGTAGGTGCCCGTCTTGCGCAGCACGGCGCGGCCCGCCGCCTTGGCGGGATCGTCCACCACGTTCTCGACTCGCTGCTGGGTGTTCTTCGCCTTGTTGTAGGTCTCGCCCACACCGGCAGCCTCGGCGGCCTTGCGCTTGGCGTAGTCACCGGGATTGTCCACCGCATTCTCGACCCGCTGCTGGGTGTTCTTGGCCTTGTAGTAGGCGTCATCCACGCCGGTGGCCTGGGCCGCCTTGCGCTTGGCATAGCCAGCGGGATCGTTGACCGCGTTGTCCACACGCTGTTTGGCGCTCTGCGCGGAGCAATGGCTGTTGACCCCGGTCGCGCTGTTGACGGCCGAGCCGATCGCCACGTCTTTGGAGCTGCAATCGGAGGGCAGCACGGCGGCATGAGAGGAGAGAGAGGCCATCGCCAGGGGCAGGAGAAGAAGGGACCAATGTTTCATGACAGACTCGCAATTACTGATTAAATGACGAGGCAGTCTACTCCCATTGACTGAGTGGCGGCACAGGATCCACCAGTGGATGGCACCCCGTCCGTCAGTTTCTAACAAATCCCTACATTCGACAGACCAATTCACTTAAAACAACAAAGCAATCAGAATTAATCACTGCATCCCCATCTGGCCCGCCAATCCCGAGCCCCCTGTCACCAAAGCATCATAAAAGTGTCACTTTGTCATATTTCTGTCATAGAGCACTGCTGTAATGCGCCCGTCCAATTCAACGCAGACGTCCCAAGAGGCACCATGCAAAGCAAACCGTCATCCCCGCAGACCCGCGCTACCGGCCCCCTGTTCAACTGGCTAGCGGTGATCACCTTTGTTTACCTGATCCTGGTCGCCGTCGGGGCCGTCTCACACGGCTTTAAAGGGTTCTCCGGCGGCGCCGAGGGCGCGGCCCAGATCTTCGCCTTCGCTAACAACCCCTTCGTCGCGCTGCTGCTCGGCATCCTGGCCACCGCCCTGGTGCAATCCTCCAGTACCGTCACCTCGGTGATCGTCGGCCTGGTGGCGGGCGGCCTGCCCATGAGCATGGCCATCCCCATGGTGATGGGGGCCAACCTCGGTACCACCATCACCAACACCATCGTCTCCCTCGGCCATATCCGTGACAGGGGCGAGTTTCGCCGCGCCTTCGCCGCCGCCACCGTGCACGACTTCTTCAACCTGCTGGCCGTCTTCATCTTCCTGCCGCTGGAATTGATGTTCGGTCTGCTGCAAAAGAGTGCCGAGTGGCTGTCCGGTCTGCTGATGGGCTCCGCCGACATGTCCATGAAGGGCATGGACTTCATGAAGCCCATCATCTCCCCCTCCCTGGATCTCATCGACAGCGCCGTCGCCTTCCTGCCGGGCAAGGGCCCCGCCATCGCCACCATCGTCATCGGCATTCTGCTGATCCTCGGCTGCGTCACCGCCCTCGGCAAGGTGCTGCAACGGGTCATGGTGGGTCGTGCCAAGGAGCTGCTGCACAAGGCCCTGGGCCGTGGTCCCCTGACCGGCATCGCCTCCGGCACCCTGGTGACCGTCATGGTACAGTCCTCCTCCACCACCACCAGCCTGATGATCCCGCTGGCGGGCGGCGGCGTGTTCAACACCCGTCAGCTCTACCCCTTCACCCTGGGGGCCAACATCGGCACCACCATCACGGCCCTGCTGGCGGCCACCGCCATCAGCGGCGCCGGCGCCCAGCTGGCCTTGACCATCGCCTTCGTGCATGTGCTGTTCAACGTCTTCGCCGTGGCGCTCATCTATGGCGTGCCCTTCCTGCGGGAATTGCCCATCAAGGCCGCCGAAACCCTGGCCCGGGTCGGCAGCGAGAACAAGCTGCTGGCGCTGGGTTACGTGGCCGGGCTCTTCTTCGCCCTGCCCGCCCTGATGATGGTGGCCGTCAAGTAAATCCGAACCGGGGGCATCATGCCCCAGGTGCCTTGCCCGTCCGGTCACATCCTCCGGCATCCCCCCTCGCCCTCCCTCCCCGGCTGGGATAAGATGCCCCTTCATTGCACTCTGATTTCAAGGAACAGGAAAACCCGATGAAATTCATTCTGATAGCCCTTCTTATCGCCGGCGCCGCCTACTACTTCTACTCCAGCAGCAACAACCGGAAGCTGGCGGAAGAGAACGTGCGCAAAGGGGCCGAGTTCCTCGCCAGCAACCAGGAAAAACCCCTGGTGACCACCACCGCCTCCGGCCTGCAGTACGAAGTGCTGACCCCGGGCACCGGCACCGTTCACCCCACCGCCACCAGCAAGGTGAAGGTGCACTACGAGGGCAAGCTGCTGGACGGCACCGTGTTCGACAGCTCCGTTGCCCGTGGCGAGCCCATCGAATTCGGCCTCAACCAGGTGATCAAGGGGTGGACCGAAGGGGTGCAACTGATGGTGGAAGGGGAGAAGACCCGCTTCTACATCCCCGCCAACCTGGCCTATGGCGACAGAGCCGCCGGCAAGATCCCGCCGGGCTCAGTCCTCATCTTCGACGTGGAGCTGCTGGGCATTCAATAAACCCGCACTGGGCCCGCGTTGATCTTGGCGGTGGCGCTGCGGGGCATCCCGTCAGGAGCCACGTCCGACGGCCCCTGATCACAACGCCGGCGCACTGCGCCGGCGTTGTCGTTTCTGCCCCGGTCTCCCTCGCCCTGATGCCAGACTATCAACCAAAAGTGAAGAGTGCTTATCCATAAAGCCTGATTGTTAACCCATCATTAGGGGCAGATAATGACCACATCGTCAGCGGCATGTCGCCCTGGCCTCGGGTTGTCGGTGCGCCGCGCGCATCGGCACAACGCATATGGAGTCTGTCATGTCTATCGCCCCTGTCTGGTTCATCTCCCACGGCGCCCCGGATCTGGTCCTGCGCGATCAGCCCGCGACCCGGTTCCTGAAGCAACTGCGCCTCGAGGGTGCCAGAGGGCTGGTGGTGATCTCGGCCCACTGGTTCAGCCGAAGCGAGCTGCAGATCAACGTCGAGCCCAACCCGGCCCTGATGTACGACTTCTACGGCTTCCCCGAGCCCCTCTACCAGATCCGCTGGCCCGCGACGAGCCCGCAATGGTTGCAGGAAGCGGTGAGCGATCAGCTGCTGCTGGCCGGTCTGCCTGCCACCCCGGTGCGCCGCGAGCTGGATCACGGAGTCTGGTCCCCCCTCTCCCTGATGGATCCGGACAGTGAACTCCCCCTGGTGCAGATCGCCATCCCGGCCAGCTTCACCCCGGCCCAGCTGTGGCAACTGGGGGAGGCATTGCAGGGGCTGCGCGAGCAAGGGATCGGCATCCTCGCCTCCGGCGCCATCACCCACAACCTCCGTGCCCTCGGGCCGGACGGCTCGCCGGTTCCCCAGTGGGCGAGCCAGTTTGCCCGCTGGCTGGAGCAGACCATGGCAGAGGGAGACAGGGGGGCGCTGGAAGAGTACCGGGCCCGGGCGCCGGGCGCGGTGGAATCTCATCCCCATGACGATCACCTGCGCCCCCTGTTTGTGGCGCTCGGCGCGGCAGGGGCCGACAGACCCCGAAAGCTGCACGACAGCTGGGATTACGGCAGCCTCTACATGGGGGCCTACCAGTTCGGTTGAGGGCGGGGCGGCCAGGCCGCCCTGCTTGCCGTGCTGCCGCCGACGCGCGTGGCGAAATAGCGGACTCGTTATAGCCATTTTCCGGTAGAATGGCCGCCATTGGATGAGGCTTGGCAGGGATGGCTGTCGCGTCGGGTGGCTAGATGAACCTATATCGAACACTGATCCTGCTCTGTCTGCTCTGCCTTCAACCTGTGCAGGCCCTGACCCTGCACAGCCGCTACGATCCCGCCCCGCTGCCTCCCCGCTGGTCGGAGGCGGAGCTCGGATGGCTGCGCCAGCAGTCCCAACTGCGGGTCGGCATCCTGCAAGAGGACTACCGCCCCTTCACCATGATCGCTCGCCAGCGCGTCGAGGGGCTCAGTGCCGACTACATCGACCTGCTGGCCCGGATGCTGGACAAACCCGTTGCCCTGAGCGCCTTCCCCGACAAGGCGCACCTGCTCCGGGCCCTGGCACGGGGGGAGATACACCTCGCCAGCCTCGGCAATCTCACCCTGGCGGACAGTGACACCCGGGCGATCCGCCTGAGCAACCCCTATTTCAGCAGCCCCCTCGTCTTCTCCGTGCCCAGACGTTATCGGGGGGCCCTGCTCACACCGGGACAGCGGGTAGCCGCCGTCCGGGATCAGATAGACAGGGCGCGCTTTGGCCGCTACTACCCCACTCTCACCCTGGTGACCTATCCCTCCAACATGGAGGCGTTCGATGCGGTCTTCTTCGGCCGCGACGACATCCTGCTGGGGGATGCCCACGCCACCCACTATCTCAACAGCGAGCGCTTCGACCACCTTCGCCAGCGGGGCGAGGCCCCGCCCGAGCTGGCGCCTGCCGAGTTCCGCTTTGCCGTCCCGGCCACCGAGCCCGCCCTGCTCAGCCTGGTCAACCGGGGGCTGGCGGCCATCGACGACCGGGCGCGCAACACCCTCTTCACCCAGTGGAACGGGCCCATCCGCGACATGAACGAGCGAAGCGCCGATCTCTATGATGCCGCCGAGCGGGCCTGGATGCGGCAAGCGCCCCCCATCAGGGTGTGGCTGATGGACAACCTCTACCCCTATGGCGCCCTGGATCATGACGGCCAGCTGGTCGGCATGACGGTGGACATGCTGGACAAGATCCGCACACGCACAGGCCTCACCTTCGAGTTCGTGCGGGCAGACTCCGAGCGCCAGCTGGCAAAAGCCATGCAGTCAGGCGCCATCGACCTCATCGGCGCCATCTCCCAGCAGGTGGCCGAACACTACGGGCTGCGCAGCTCGGTGCCCTACGCCACCGACAACATCTATGTGATCCTCACCCGCCAGGAGGAACAAGGGATCGACACCATCCGGCGTCTGGCGGGCAAGACGGTGGCGATGACGCGCCATGTGCCCCTCGCACAGAGACTGGAGGGCAGCCGCATCACCCAGGTGGAGAGTGCAGCAGAAGCGATGGAGGTGCTCGCCCAGGGACGGGTGGATGCCGCCATCGTGCCCCTCTATTTTGCCCGCCATGCGCTGGACAATGATCCCCAGAGCCCCCTGCGCATCGCCGGCCCCGCCGATGACGAGCCGATCCGGATGGGGTTTGCCAGCCTGCCCGGACAGGGGATGCTGATGGGGATCCTCGACAAGACCATCCTCGCCATCCCCCCCAACGAGCTCGCCATGATGAGTTACGAGTGGCGCAACCGCAAACTGCCGGTGCCCGGCTTCATGGATCGCCACGCCCACATCGTCTACCTGGTGTTCGTGGGGCTCCTCACCCTGGCGCTGGTGCTGCTCTATCGCAACCGCATGTTCAAGCGGATGGCCAGCGCCGAGCAGGCGTCCCGCCAGCAACTGGAGGCCCATGTCAGGTTCATCCGGGCGCTGGGGGAGAGCCTGCCCCACCCCATCGTCGTGCGGGACAAGAGCGGCAAGGTATTGCTGTGCAACAGCAAATACCTGACCCAGCTCGGCGCCGAGCCAAAGGCCATCCTGGGTCAGCCCTTCGCCCGGGGCTGTCAGGGGTGCTCGATGCAGGCAGCATCGCCGTGCTGGAGCAGGACTTTGCCAGGGTATTGCAGGAGGGGCAGCCCATCTTTGCGGATCGCCTCTTCCATCACAGAGGCACCCAGAGCGACATCTATCACTGGATGGTGCCCTATTTCGACGGGGAGGGGGCCATCAGCGGGGTGATCGACGGCTGGATAGACATCACGGACCGCAAACGGCTGGAAGAGGCGCTGCGCGAGGCCAAACAGCAGGCCGACAGCGCCAGCCGAGCCAAGAGCGACTTCCTCGTCACCATGAGCCACGAGATCCGCACCCCCATGAACGCCATCCTCGGCATGCTGGAGCTGGCCACCGAGGATCCCGCTCTCAGCCGTCACAGCGGCGAGCTGCTGCGCATCGCCGCCGACTCCGCCAACGGCCTGCTGGATCTGCTGGGGGACAGCCTGGATATCGCCTCCATAGAGGCGGGCCAGATGACCCTGACGCCCACCCCCTGCGATCTCGCCCCCCTGCTCTCGTCCGTCACCCGGGTCTTTGCGGGCATGGCCGAGCAGAAGGGACTGATCTATGAGGTCAGGCTGCCTGACACCCCCATGCCGAGGGTGCTGATCGATCCCCTTCGCCTGCGCCAGATCCTCTTCAATCTCATCGGCAACGCCATCAAGTTCACCGAGCAGGGCCGGGTCGCCATCACCGCCACCCTGACCGGGGGCGAGCAGCCTCCTGTGCTGCACCTCATCATCACCGACACCGGAGCCGGCATTCCCGCGGACAAGCTGCCCAGGCTCTTCACCCCCTTCTATCGCGCCCACGGCCAGGGCCAGTTCCCCGGCAGCGGGCTGGGCCTCAATATCGCCCGCATCCTGTGTCAGATGATGGGGGGGGAGATAGCCGTTCACAGTCAGGTCGGCGAAGGCACCCGCCTCGAGATAAGGCTGCCCCTCACGCTCGCCCAGCAACCCCCCGCCCCGATCACGGCAATGCCGGCGCCCCAGCCCCACCAGGCTCAACCCCTCCCCCATCGGCTGCATATCCTGGTGGTCGATGACAATCACGCCAACCAGATCCTGCTGCGCCAGCAGATCAAGCATCTGGGACACGACGTCAGTGTACGCAGCAATGGCCTGGAGGCCCTGCGCGCCCTCGCCAGCCACCCCTTCGATCTGGTCATCACCGACTGCCAGATGCCGGTGATGGACGGCTTCGAGCTGACCCGCAACCTGCGTGCCCTTGGCCATGACCTGCCCGTCTGGGGCTTCACCGCCCATGCCCAGCCTCGCGAGCGGGAGCTTTGCCTCGCCGCCGGCATGAACGACTGTCTGTTCAAGCCCATCGGCCTCGCCCGTCTGCGCGCGGCGCTGGCCACTCTGGGGCCAGCGCCCTGAATACCGCCAGCCCTTCCTCCCGTCATGTCGCACGGGCGCGGCTGAGAGTGCGACTGAGAGTGCGACTGAGAGTGCGACTGAGAGTGCGGCATAAAGGGTCGCCCACAGAAACAAGAGACAAGAGACAACGTGGACCAGCCATGGATACAAGGCCGGTGGCGGTTCGAGCCCCATAAAAAAACCGACACCAGGGTGTCGGTTTTTTTATATCGGGAGGTGCGCCCAGCCTTCCTGTCACGCCAGTCTGGCGCCGGGTGAAACGGGCGTCACGGGGAGGATCAGTAGAAGATCCGCTCCCCTCGCTCGCTCATCTTGAGCCAGACCGGCTTGGTGCTGGTCTTGCTCCAGATGCGGTGCAGGTAGCTGTAGAAACGGGCGCGATCCCGGCGAAACAGCATCACCGGGAAGGCAAGCAGACCCGCCATCAGGACGAAGATGCGGCGAAGGATTATCTGAGTCAGGGAGAAGGGATGAAACATGATGTAACGCCTCACTGGTAAGACCACTGAACAAAGATTACGCCAATCATTGTAGGATTACTACACCGATTGCGCCATTTTTTGATAAAAAATGGGGCTAAAAGCCTAAAAATGAAACCGGGTTACATTCTTTAACTAAAAAACAACAAAGGTGGCAAAACGCGGCCCCTGTTCCAGAGTTAACGAGGACTGGACCAGAACGGGGGAACACAGGATGAAACTTGCAGATGCGGCGCTGCTGGGGGCATTGGGCGTGCTCGCCTGGAGTCAGTGGCAGGAGTGGCGGCTCAATCGTGACGATGCCATCGACATCCCCTATCACGGGGTCCCCACCGCCAGCCTGTGGCAATGCGGTCTGCTGATAAAGGAGATGGCCGCGCTGGCAGAACAAGGGGGTGAAGAGAGGTCCGGGTCCAGGGGCGAGGCATTGGCCGAGATGGATCAGCATCTGCACAAGACGTGGCAACGGGAGGGTTGTTCACGGCTGACTGACATGCAATGAAGCATCATCTTGGGCCGCCATGGCGGATGGACAACGTCAATGACGTGGAAAACAGGGAGAAGATGGAGGCACGTTCCGGAGTCGAACCGGACTAAACGGATTTGCAATCCGCTGCATAACCGCTTTGCTAACGCGCCATGCTGACAAGGCATTGCCTTGAGAGTGATGTCCATGGTTGGTGCCATGGAGTATTGGAGCGGGAAACGAGACTCGAACTCGCGACCCCGACCTTGGCAAGGTCGTGCTCTACCAACTGAGCTATTCCCGCTTTATTGCCTGATGCCAGTTGCCTGACAACGAGGCGCATTATACGTACCCCGAGCCCGGGCACAACCCTTTTTTCTCACTTTGAGCCCTTTCCCGTGCTGTTTGCTCACCCTTTAGACGCCTTGGTCGAAAATCCCCCCGCTCCCTGTGACCCGACGAGCGAATTTAAGATAAAGCCATTGAAATAGTTAGCCTTTAGTCAGAAACTCATCGCGCTTAGTAACTGGATTCTCAATTGAAAATCATGCGATGAAATGGAACTTCAGGCCTCGGGGGCTCAGACCGCAGCTGATGCTGGCTTTTTTCATGTTGGGCCTGGTGCCCTTCCTGGTCGTCACCCTGTTTTTCCTCTATAGCCACGGCAAGGATCTCACCACCCAGACCTCCAACCATCTGGTCTCGGTGCGCAACATCAAGAAAAACCAGCTGCAAGACTACTTCGGCAACCTCAAGGAGCAGATCATCAACTTCTCCCAGCAGGACTTTGCCGGCAACAGTATCGGTCGCTTCTACGGTTTCACCGGTGCCTTCGAGAAGCTCGGCACCACGCCGCAGGAGGCCCGTGCCCGCGCCCAGGCCCGCTATGTGCCGGGCTCCTGGGACAAGCTGCAACAACCTGACAGTCAGGTGGAGATAGAGCCCTCCATCAGCGCCCTCATCCTGGCAGACGAGATGTATGGCCGCGTCCACCAGCGCTTCCATCGCGGCTACGCCGACATGGTGCGCAAATCCAACTACAGCGACATCTTCCTGGTCGACCTCAACGGTGACGTGGTCTACTCGGTCACCAAGCAGGCCAACTTCGCCACCAACCTGCTCTCTGGCCCCTACCAGTCCAGCGGTCTTGGCAACACCTTCGCCAAGATCAAGCGCCGCCTCGATGGCGGCCAGAAGCCCCAGCAGATCTTCGAATTCACCGATTTTGGCCGCAACGAGCTGACCGGTCAGGTGGTCGCCTACCTCGCCGCTCCCGTGATGCAGTACGACTATGTGCGCGGCGTGGTCATCTTCGAGCTGCTGCCGGACAAGCTCAACCAGATCATGGCGGAGCGGGAGGGGCTCGGCGCAACCGGCGAGACCATTCTCATCGGCCCGGACAAGCGGATGCGCGCCAACGCCTGGCTCGCCCCCGAATTCAGCGTGGAGAACAGCTTCAGCCCCGACTTCCGGCCACTGCAGACCCCCCTCATCATCAAGGCCCTCTCCGGGGAGCAGGGGGTCGGCCCCTTCCTCTCCTACCACGACGACGAGGTGCTGGCCGCCTATACCCAGGTGAAGGTGTTCGATACCGAGTGGGCCTTCATCGCCGAGATCTCCACCAGCGAGGCCTATGCCCCCATCCACCAGCTCGAGACCCTGGTGATCCTGCTGGGGGCAGGCTCACTGCTGCTGCTGATCCTCTTCTCCCGCTGGCTCTCCCACTCCATCATGGCGCCCCTGCGATCCCTCACCGCCGCCGCCGAACAGGTGGCTGACGGCGCCCTGGATCACCCCATCACCATCCCCCGCACCGACGACGACATCGACCGGCTGGCCCAGGCGTTTCGCCACATGCAGCGCTCGGTGAAGGACAAGATCGAGCTCATCGAACGCCAGACCCAGGAGCTGCAACAGCAGGTCAAGCTGACCCACAAGCAGAACCTCAGCCTGCAACAGGCGGACAAGCTCAAAGACGAGCTCCTGGCCAACACCTCCCACGAGCTGCGCACCCCCATCCACGGCATCAAGGGGATGGCCGAGTCCATGCTCGCCAGCCAGCAGGACCTGACCGAAGGGCAGCAGAAGCAGCTCGGCCTCATCATCAAGAGCGCCGACGGTCTGGCTCGCCTCGTGGACGACTTGCTCGACTACCACCAGATGCGCTACGGCCAGCTGGAGATCCACCCCCAGCCGGTCTCCTCCAAGGGGGTCATCCGGCTGGTGCTGGATCTCTGCCAGCACCTGGTGCAGGCCAAGCCCCTCACCCTGGTGGACAAGAGCCCCGCCGAACTGCCCCCTGTGCTGGCGGACGAACAGCGCCTCGAGCAAGTGCTCTACAACCTGGTGGGCAACGCCATCAAGTACACCCCCCAGGGCAAGGTGGTGCTGAGCGCCCTGGTGGAAGGCAACTTCCTGCGCATCAAGGTGACCGACACCGGCATCGGCATCGCCAGGGACCATCTGGAGCACATCTTCGAGCCCCTGGTGCAGATGAGCCCGGAAGTGAGCAAGCAGGGAGCGGGCCTCGGTCTCTCCATCACCCGCCAGCTGGTGCACCTGATGGGGGGGGAGCTGTTCGTGGAGAGCGAGCCGAGCGTCGGCTCCACCTTCGCCTTCACCCTGCCGCTGGCCAGCGGCAAGGCGGGCAGTCTGACCCTCGACAGCCGCCAGATAGAGCACCAGCTGGTGCGCCAGCAGCCCGTCATCCTGCCGGACTGGGAGAGCGAGGATCTGCCGCCCCCGCCGCAAGATGCCCCCGTCATCTTGGTGGTGGATGACGAGCCCATCAATTTGCACATACTGCGCCACCTGCTGCAGCCCTGCGGTTATCGTATCCTGCCCAGCAGCGACGGCCACGACGCCCTGACCAAGCTGGCTCAGGAGCCGGTGGATCTCATCCTGCTTGATGTGATGATGCCCACCCTCTCGGGCTTCGACGTCTGCCGCCGTCTGCGCCAGCAGCACCCCAAGGAGAAGCTGCCGGTGCTGCTGCTCACCGCCCTCAACCAGCCCAAGGAGATTGAAGAGGGTTTCAACGCCGGGGCCAACGACTATCTGGTGAAACCCTTCTGCAAGGAGGAGCTGTTCGCCCGGGTGAGAGCCCTGCTGGAGGCCAGCGCCGGGCGCGCCTCCCTGGTGGAGAACCGCCTGCTCAAACAGGAGATAGAGCACCGTCTGCTGCTCCAGGAGCAACTGCACCAGGATCAGGAGCGGCTCCTCGCCCTGCTTGGCGAGGGGGCCGACCCCATGGTCTTCCTCGATGAGCAAGGAGGGGTGCTGTTTGCCTCCCGGGCCCTGGCGCGCCTGCTGGGTCAGGAGCCGGAAGCCATGGAGGGGCAGATGCTGGACGAGTGGCTGGCCGCCCCGCTGGCAAGCCAGTGGCCCGACATGACCGCGCAGCCGGTGCGGGAGCTGGACTTCCTGGTGGCGGGCCAGCGAGACACCCTCAGCGCCCGCGCCCTGCCCATCAACCTGGGGGGGCAGCACGCCTATGCGCTGACCCTTGGCACCGAACCGCGCCAGGACGACAATCGCATGGCTGCACTGGAGAACGCCCTCAAGAGCCTCTCTCGCCAGGCCATCATCGAGGATGGCCAGTTGCTGGGGGAACTGAGCCGGCTGGGCGGGGAGTTCAGGTCGCTGGCGGACGATCTCATTCGCCAGCAGGATGACGAACCTCTGCGCCGCGCCCTGGTGGACACCATGCGTCTCACCCTGGAGACCTGGCAGCAGAGCACCGGCAAGGGCAAGATAGTGCTGGCGGAGAAGAGCAAGCTGTGGCGGGTCTACATGGACCGCTCCAGTCCCCAGACCCGCACCCTCGACAAGTACTTGAACCTCGACACCCTGCCCAAGGCACCGCGCTGGAAGACGGTGGTGGCCAGCGCCGAGTACGTGCTCAAGCACTGCGCCCTGAACGAGGTGCAGCACCAGAGTCTGCACCAGAGCACCCAGCGCCTTCGCCAGCTCGCCAGCCGCAAGGCATGAGCCTCCAACCCGCAGCCACGTTGCTCTGATGATGGCTGCGGGATAGAAAACCAAGCACCAATAGCCAACTCTGGACACATCGACTCGCAGGCTTTCTGCGCCTATCAGGGGGATCGCGATGGCTGAGCTCGCGGGGTCGGCCAGATGACCCTGCAGGTGCGGGCCTATTCCCCATCACCATGTTGGTGACGAACCCGGGAGACCTGTCTGGGCCGGCAAGTGGCTAATCAGGTGAATGGACATTCGAGAGAATGGGGTAAGACTTCGCGACCCCGTGACCACAGGCCTCAAATCGGAAAAGACATTGGGAGATGGCTGAGCCGGGGGATGGACAGAGATGAGATAGAAATGACAAACCCGCGACGGACGCGGGCTTGAGGGGAATAAATGGCGGAGAGACAGGGATTCGAACCCTGGGTGGCATTGCTGCCACAATTGATTTCGAGTCAATCCCGTTCGGCCACTCCGGCATCTCTCCACGGGCACTCATATTGACCCAACCCTAGCCGGGAAATCAATGTAAATCTCGTTGCAGATCAGACGACTGGCGATAAAACCGCCATCCGGCGATCCCGCCCCTCCCAACGCCAGTGACTTTCACCCGGCAGCGCCTCCTCGCTCACTGTCTCCACCCTGTACCCGGTTCCGGGCGGGTGAATACGGCGAGCCTGATGGGCCAGTGACACCCTGTGACGCGCTCGCCACCGCCCTCCCGGCAGTCATGGTGCCGGACTGGTAATCCCCGCGGGATTCGTTGACAATCTCTGCTCATTTTTTGGAAGGGAACCCGTCCCTCGCCCCAGCCGATAGGAACAACCATGTTCAACACTCGTATCGTCTCACTGCTGCTGGCCGCCGCCAGCCTCTGGGCCGCACCTGTCTGGTCCAACACCTATCCCCTGCCGCCAGCGGACAGCCGTCTCATCGGCGCCCTGGAAGATTACATCGTACAGCCTGGCGATCATCTGGAACTGATCGGCAAGCATACCCGGACAGGCTTTCTGGCACTGCTCGAAGCCAATCCCGGCGTAGACCCCTATCTGCCCACCCCGGGCACCCGGCTCACTCTGCCGACCCAGATGCTGCTGCCCGACGTGCCGCGAGAAGGCATCGTCATCAACCTGCCTGAACTTCGCCTCTACTACTTCCCCAAGGGCAAGCAGGAGGTGATGGTGCTGCCCATCGGGATCGGTGACATCGGCCGCGAGACGCCGGAGATGACCACCACCGTCATTGCGAAAAATCCCAACCCGACCTGGGTGCCCGGCCCCATGGTCCGCAAGTCCTGGCTGGAGCAGAAGGGGATCGATCTGCCCGCCGTGGTCCCCCCCGGCCCCGACAATCCCCTCGGCAAGTTCGCCATGCGTCTTGGCTATGGCAACAAGGACTACCTCATCCACGGCACCAACAAGGATTTCGGGGTCGGTCTGCGAGTCAGCGCGGGTTGTATCCGGCTGCGCCCGGATGACATCGAAACCCTGTTTGGTCTTGTTCCCGTCGGCACCCCGGTCCGGGTCATCAACCAGCCGGTCAAGATGGCGGTGGAACCCGACGGTCGTCGCTGGCTGGAGGTACACTCCCCCCTCTCCCGCACCGAAGCGGAGATGGCACAAGGGGCGCCGCTGGTGCTCTCCCCCGAAGCCGAGCAGTTCATCGCTGCCCCCGACATCGACAGTGCCCGGGTGACCGCCCTGCTCGAGCGCAAGAGCGGGCTGCCCAAACCCGTGAGCGGCTGAAGGCCTGACCACCATGAACAGAATCAGTCATGTGGTTTGCCTGTTGCTTCTGCTGCCTGGCTCCGCGGCGATGGCGGACATCCTCTGGATGCACAACGGCGATCGAGTGAGCGGGACCATAGAGGAGATCACGGACGAGCAGATCCGCATCAAGCCCGCCTACAGTCAGGCCATGACGGTCCCGCGCCGCGCCATCAAACGATGGCGTCTGGACAAGCAGGAAAAACCCAAGCCGCTCACCAAGACGGGGATCCCCCTGCTGGACTCTCCTGACGAGGCCAATGCCTGGCTGCTGACAGGGAACGGGGATCTCAACATCAAGCTCAAGGAGAACACCAAGAAGACCAACAACGTCAATCTCAAGGTCTCCACCGAGTTTGCCAATCTGGACTGGCGTTACAGCCTGGATGGCGAGTACATCTACGAAACGGCGAACAACATCACCGACAGCCACGAATACAAGCTCAAACCCAAGCTCGACTTCTTCTTCGACGATCACTGGTTCCTGCGATCTTCCGTCGACATCGATTACAACATGATCGATGCCGGTTATCTGGAGATTGACTATGCTTCCGGCCCCGGCTACCGCTTCTGGAATGACAGGCAACGCCGGCTGGAGATCATCAGCCAGCTCGGCCTGGAGCGGGCCTATTTCAGGCCGGAGGTGTGGAGCAACTCAGACCTGTTTGACGACAGGATCATCAATTACCCCTTCGTCAGCCTGGGGTGGGACTACCGGCAGCCCTGGACCCTCTGGGAAGAAAAATTCGAGCTGTTTGGCAAGGGCAGTTATGAAAAATTCGTCGATCAACCCTCCCCCTACCTGACCAGAAAGCAGTCCGTCAGCGGCAGCCTGGGCCTCAGGTACTATTTCAACGATCACCTGCGCCTCTCCTGGTCAAGCGAACTGGATTGGGACGATGCCTGGCTCGACTACCATGGCCTGCACAGGGATGTGAGCGAGAAGGAGTGGCGTCACCTCATCACCCTGGGAGCGAGTTTCTGACCCGCCAGAAACGACACAGGCCCACCGAAGTGGGCCTGTGTTCATGGACGCAAGGCGAGCGCGTCAGAAATAGATCCGGGTGACCGACTCGATGACGCAGCCAGGGCGACGGATCCCCTCGATCTCTATCTTGATTTCCTTGAGGAGCTCGATGCCCCCCTTGATGGGCGTGACACGCGACAGCTTGGTACGGGCGCGGATATTGCTGTCCACCTTGATGGGGTAAGGGAAGCGGACCTGCTCCAGGCCGAAATTCACCACCATGCGAGCGGTCGGGAACTCCGGCGTGCTCTCGTCCACCGAACCGGTCAACTGGGGCAGCAGGGCCAGAGTCAGGAAGCCGTGGGCAATGGTGGTCTTGAAGGGAGACTCGGCCGCCGCACGCTCGGGATCGGTGTGGATCCACTGATGATCGCCGGTCACGGTCGCGAACTGGTTGATCAACGCCTGGGTGACCTGCAACCACTCACCTACATGGGTCTCTTCACCGATGCGGGTCTGCAACTCGGCATAGAGTGCCGCCGCTTCACCTTCGAGCTCCACCACGGGATCCTGCGCCAGGGCAGGCTGGCCATTCGCGACCTGGGTGACTCTGGCAGCCTCTTGCTGGCGGGCATCCTGGGACTCCCCCTGCAGATCCAGCACTCTTCCCAGCAAGGGGTGAAGGTGTGCCTTTTGCTGAAACTCACGCCAGTAGTCGCGGATCGCCGGAGAGAGCCAATCCTTGAGCTCAAAGGGGTGTTGCGCCAGAATTTCGCGCTTGTGCTTCAGAAAATCGACAACTTTCATTTACCGATCCCTATTCGATTCAAAGCCTGTAAAGAGGTCTAACCAGTCCTATTTTATGAAAGTTTCATCAGCAAGTACAAAAAAATCTCGGCGTACACCTGTACCAGGCGCGAGAGTGGTCACTAACATGCGAGCAAACACGGGCAGGAAAACGATTGAATGGAAGGCTGCAAACGAATCAACATCTGATCTGAAAAAGAGACGGGGCCCGTGTCGCCACTGAGCCCCGTCCTCGATCATTTCCCCTGGGCGGTCCACCAGCTCTTGCGCTGCCCATCGTCCAGGAAACTCCAGGCGAGGATCCGGCTCACCTTGTTGCCTTGCGCCATGTCGAGCACGCGAACCTCCCGCGCCCCCACCCGAGCCAGCGCCTTTCGTGCGGCAGGCAGATTTTCCTTTTTCGACACCAGCGAGCTGAACCAGAGGCATTGGCTGGCAAACTCCTTGCTCTGCTCTATCATGGCCGCCAGAAACGCCGCCTCGCCCCCCTCGCACCAGAGCTCGGCCTTCTGACCGCCGAAATTGAGCACGGGCGCACCGGCCACTGCCTGGCCCTTGCCCAGGTTGCGCAGCTTGCGTTCCGTCCCCTTGCTCGCTTCCGCCAGAGAAGCATGAAACGGCGGGTTGCACAGAGTCAGGGCAAAGTGCTCCTTCGGCCCCAGGATCCCGCGAAAGACATGCTTGGAGTTACCCTGATGACGGCATGTGATCTGGTTGCCCAATCCATTGCTGGTGGCCAGCAGGGTTGCCGCCTTCACCGACACAGGATCGATGTCTGAGCCCACGAAGCGCCAGCCATACTCCCGGGCGCCCAGCAAGGGATAGATGCAGTTGGCCCCGACACCGACATCCAGCACTCGAACCTGCTTGCCCGTCGGTACGCATCCCGCGCTCTCGGCCAGCAGATCCGCGGCTCGATGCAGGTAGTCTACCCGGCCCGGAATGGGCGGGCAGAGATAGCCGGGGGGCAGATCCCAATGCGCAATGCCATAGTGCAGTGCCAGCAATGCCCGGTTGAGCGTCTTGACGGCGGCCGGATCGGCAAAGTCCAGGGTTCGGGTGCCGTGCTCGTTGGTGAACACGAAAGGCGTCAACGCCGGGGTACGCTGGCAGAGCGCGTCGAAGTCGTAGGGTGCCTGATGGCGATTGCGCGGGTGCAATCCGGTTTTCTGCTGGGGTGTCATGCTGGACCTGCCGAGGATCAAGGGGGCCACACTATAGAGAGTCGACCAGGGAAAGTCTAAACGAGGGTCATAAAAAAACCGGGCCCTGAGGGCCCGGTTCAAGTGAGGTTGGAAAAACAGTCCGTACTGCGAGCCGTTTGTCCAGCCTGACTCAGATGTCTATCCGGCGTGCCTGCCAGAATTTGCTGCGCCAGTAAGTGCTGTCGAGCTTGGAGCGTGTCACCCCGGCGCGGGTGGAGGCATGGATGAATTCGCCATTGCCGACATAGATGCCCACGTGATTGAGGCGGCGGTTGATCTTGAAGAAGACCAGGTCTCCTTCGACCAGATCCTGTTTGGAAACCCGGGTGCCTTCATGGACCTGGGAGCGGGTATCGCGGGGTAATTCAATGCCGACAGCATTGCGGAACACTTCACGGGCGAAGGCGGAGCAATCGATGCCTCGCTGGCTGCTGCCTCCCATCCGGTAAGGAACGCCGCGCCACTCTTTGTATACGGTCAGGATTTCGTTGACGTCAGGGGTTGGTGAAACTTCGGGTTCAATCACGGGTTCCATCATGGAAACCTCGATCTTGCTCGCGACCTCGGGTTGGGGTGCCGATGCACAACCCACCATTCCGAGCGCGACCAGCAGTAGCATCAGGTGGCGCAATCCTTTATCCCCGCAAAAAGAGTGAAACTTGTTAAAATGCAGCCCGAAAGGGCAATTTATAAGGCAACAGCACCCGACTATATCCAAGAATTCTATCGAGGCAAGCGAAAATCCCAATCGACCTCACATTTTTGCAAGGAAATACTCTGTTTAGCGCAATTTATGTGATCATGCACAAACAATATACAATCTTGAAAGCATCGGTTTTGAGCGCATCAAACGGACTGTTATCGCTATTTCACCCCCATTTTTAAGTGAAATATTATGCTATCTGCGGATCTCTATTTGTTAAATACGGCAAGCGTTGATGCAGACCTGGTGATCAGGCTGGCATCCGAACTCGCCCCGGATGAACGCCGTCACTGGCACGAGATCCACCAGGCGGGTCGCCAGCATGAGTACCTGCTCGGCCGGGTGCTGCTGCGCCGCCTGCTGGCCGAGCGACTCCATTGCCGGGCCGATGCCCTGACTTTTGGCATCGGTACGCATGGCAAACCGACACTGCTCAGTCATCGCTGGCAGTTCAACCTCAGCCACAGCGGAGAGTGGCTGGTGATCGCCCTCTGTGAGGAGGGTCCCCTTGGGGTGGACATCGAGATGGGATTGCGTCACCGCCCCATACTGCCGCTGGCCAAACGCTTCTATGCGCCAAGCGAATACCAATGGTTGAACGCCCTGCCCCGAGAGGAGCAACATTCGGCCTTCTATCGGCTATGGTCTCGCAAGGAAGCTGTGCTCAAGGCGCATGGCGATGGTATTTCCGCCGGACTCGACAAAATCTGCTTCCTTCCGGAGCAGGCATGGCAGCTCAAAAATCATCTCGACAATCGCCACTATGAAATCCGCGACTGGCCCGCGGGCAGCGGATGGCTCAGCCTGGCTGCCCCGACTCGCCGGGTCGATGCCCATCTGCTGGATGCGCGCTTGAATTCCATCCCGCTGGACCCCATGTTGATCCACACCATTTTTCGAGAGTCAGCCTCATGATCGTCGACATCACTCCCCAGAACTTCCACGCAGAATTGCTCGATGCGTCCATGAAAAAGCCGGTCGTCATCTATTTCCACGCCCCCCAGATGCCGGAGTGCCAGGCCATGACCCCGCAAGTGGAAGCGCTGGTCGGCCCGGCCAATGCAGCGGTGACCCTTGCCAAAGTCGACATGAACGACCCCCAGTTGCAGCCTCTGGCCAGCCAGCTTGCCCTGCGCGCACTGCCCGCGCTGGTGCTGTTCCATCAGGGGCGCCCGGATGAACAGGCCATTCTGGAAGGGCCGCAGGATGAAGCCACATTGCGCCAGTATTTCGCCGCCTTTGCCCCCAAAGAGGAGGAGTTGCTGCTCGATCAGGCAAAGCAGGCGCTGGAGAACGGGCAAGCCGATGTGGCGCACACCCATCTTGGCCAGGCCCATCGCCTCGCCCCCGAGCGTCACGACATCACGCTCTGGCTGATACAGGCCGCGCTGGATCTCAATCTCCTTGATGAGGCGCAGAACCTGCTTTCGACCATCCCCATGGTGGCACAGGATGATCATTACCAGACCCTGAGCTCCCGCCTCTCGCTGGCGCTGCAGGCCAGCGACAGTCCTGAGCTGCGCGCCCTGGAGCTGCGCCACGCTGAACAGCCTGATGACCATGCCCTCGCCCAGGAGCTGGCGGTGCTCTACAGCCAGGTTGGTAGACAAGAGGAGGCGTTGGCCCTGTTGTTCACCATCCTCAAACGTGATCTCGCCTTTGGCGATGCCAAGAAGATCTATCTCGATGTGCTGGCAACCATGGGTGCGCACCCTGCAGCGCAGAGTTATCGTCGCAAGCTCTACAGCCTGCTCTATTGAGCGACAGGAAAATCAGATGAGGGGATGCCGATTCGTCGGCATTGCCTTGTCAGGCGGGTTTCAGCGGGGAAACGCAGTAATTTGATGAATTTCAGGCAAAAAAAATGGCGCATTGAAATGCGCCATTTTTTCGCATGGATTACTTCTTGTAGGAAGTAGCCATGTTGTCGATGCGCTGGTTAGCACGCATAGCTTCTTGCTTGGCTTCTGCAACATCAGCAGCGATCTTGGACTGATCAGCACGAACAGCGCTAACATCTTGAGCCAGTTGGTCAACTTTGTTAGACAGATTCTGAACGGAAGTTTCCAGTTCGCTGGTGTTTGCACAACCGCCCAGCAGAGCGGACAGACCAACAACACCTACCAACAACATTTTTTTCATTTTTAAAAGCTCCCTTTAACTCGCCAGACGTTTAGCAAGCGGCGTGATTATGGCACAAAAAAATCATACTTTGGATAGGCCCCATCACAGATAAATGCGTTAAAACCCTCATTTTTTTTTAGCTGCACACTTTCCGTACAAACTTTAAGCAAAAATGAGTGTCCCTGGATGAGGTTCGCACAAAGCGTAACCAAAATTTGGGCTTATTACAATTTCGTATGAGGCTCAGGCTGAACGTTCTGACAGCAATTGACGATATTGCACCAGATCTTCGATGGTCAGGACCGGCATCCGGTGCTGGCGACCGAAGGCCACCAGGTCCGGCAACCTGGCCATGGAGCCATCTTCCTTGGTCAACTCGCACAATACTCCGTAAGGTTTGAGCCCGGCGAGCTGCATCAGATCGACGGTCGCTTCGGTGTGACCACGGCGGGTCAGCACCCCACCCGTGCGGGCGCGCAGCGGGAAGACATGGCCGGGTCGATGCAGATCGGAGGGCCGGGCACCGTCGGCGATGGCCGCACGGATGGTGGTGATGCGATCGGCGGCGGACACCCCGGTGGTCACCCCCTGCGCCGCTTCGATGGTCACAGTGAAGGCAGTCTGATAGTGGCTGGAGTTGGCCTCCACCATCATCGGCAGCTCGAGCTGGCGAACCCGCTCGTCGGTCAGACAGAGGCAGACGATGCCGGAGCACTCGCGGATCATCATGGCCATCTGCTCGTTGGTCATGGTTTCTGCGGCAAAGATGAGATCGCCTTCGTTCTCGCGATCTTCATCATCGGCCACCAGCACACCCTGACCGGCACGCAGGGCGGCCAGCGCGGCTTCGACGCGAGCAATGGGATCACCGAATTCACTGAGTAGAGACTGATTCATGGTAAGACTCCTAAAAAAGACAAGGACCAGAATCAGGGCATGGAAAGGCAGACAGAAGTAGCCATGCGGCAGCCAACCCGGCAGGGTCTGGCCAGCAATATCTGTCTTATCCTCTTTCATCCGGACTATGACCGTCGGCTCCGGCATCTCACCGGATCTGCTGACCCCGTCCCGGATGAATGCCGGGTCGGGCGCTCGCGGGCTCCCCGAGTCACATCGGGATACCGCCGGTGGGGAATTTCGCCCCGCCCTGAGAATAAGCGCAGACAGCCTAAAGAAAAAAGACGCAGGATGCCAGCCAAAAACCCATCAAAGACAAACCGGGTGCTGGCTGCACGGCAATTTTCGCGCGAGCACCACCCGATACACGGCGCGCTGTCCTTTCTGATTTCGTTTGTGGCATAGTGCCAGCAAAAACGCGCGCGCCCGCGCAGACCGGGTGCCAACATCACAAACGGAATCATGACAGAGATGGAAAAGAAAATACTGCTGACCGATTGCCCCGACGCCAAGGGTCTCATCGCCAAGATCACCAACATCTGCTACAAGCACCAGCTCAACATCAACAAGAACGACGAGTTCGTGGATCACGAAAACGGCCGCTTCTTCATGCGCACCGAGCTGGAAGGGCGCTTCAACGACGAGACCCTGCTGGCCGACCTCGATGATGCCCTGCCTGCCGGCGCCCAGCGTCGTCTCGTCAAGGCGGGCAAGAAGCGCATCGTCATCCTGGTGACCAAGGAGACTCACTGCCTCGGCGACATCCTGATGAAAAACTATGCCGGCGCCCTGGACATGGACATCGTCGCGGTCATCGGCAACTACGACACCCTCGCCGAGCTGACCGGCAAGTTCGACATCCCCTTCCACTGCGTGAGCCACGAGGATCTCAGCCGCACCGAGCATGAGGAGCAAGTGCGCACGCTCATCGATGGCTACCAGCCGGATTACGTCATCCTGGCCAAATACATGCGTGTGCTGACCCCAAGCTTCGTGGAAGCCTATCCGCGCAAGATCATCAATATCCACCACTCCTTCCTGCCTGCCTTCATCGGCGCCCGCCCCTATCGTCAAGCCTTCGACCGCGGGGTCAAGCTGATTGGTGCCACCGCCCACTTCGTCACCGACGATCTGGATGAAGGCCCCATCGTCGAGCAGGACGTGATCCACGTCGATCACACCTTCAGTGCCGATGACATGGCCAAGGCCGGACGCGACGTGGAGAAATCCGTGCTGAGCCGGGCGCTGGAACTGGTGCTGAACGAGCGGGTCTTCGTCTACGGCAACAAGACCGTCGTGTTCAAGTAAGCGGCTGCGCGCACCCCAGCAAAAAGGCTCCCGAGGGAGCCTTTTCATTGCGCGGCACTCACGGGTGCAGCGGCAGACCATTGACGGTCACGGCCCCTTTGTCGAGCTTGAGCTCGGCCTGAAGCTGTGACTCCTGCGCCTTCAGATATCCCATGGCGGTGAATTGCTCCAGCATGGGGGCCAACTGGGGAACGGCCTGGCCCAGCTTCTCCCCAAGGTGGGCATGAAGCAGAGCGGAGAGTGCCTGCATCCCCTCCTCGCTGCCCATCAACTGTGCCAGGGTGGTGGGCGCCAGCTTGGCCTCCCCTTGCAGGCTGACAGGCTCACCGTTCAATCGCGCACTCAGATCCGCCAGTTCCAGTGTGGCCCCTCTCTGGAGCATCTTGTCCAGCGCTTCCTGGATGGCCGCTTCGTCCACCCGCTTGCTGCTGGCCTCTTGCAGCGTCTGATACCCCTCGAGATCCAGCCCCTTGAGGGAGAGATCCAGATTTCCCTGGGTCAGCGCGAGCCGGTCTTCCTCGCTTTCCATGTTGAGGGTCGCCAACTTCATCTGATAGCGAGTGGAGAGCGTCTGAAGATCGTCCCCCGCCAGCTCGGTGGCCGTGATCAGCCCCTCCAGCGTGATCTTGACGTTCCCCGGCTGGGTCAGGGTGAAGGCCGTGAGGGTCGCATCGCTGCGGGGAGAGAGCCAGAGCCCGCTGATCTCGGCCATGTCGGCACTGCCCTTGAGATCCGCCAAGGCCAGATCTGTCTTGCTCTGGGCATCGTGGACCGTCATCCCCAACCAGTGGGCGGTGAGATGGCCATTGCCGTCGAGATCCCCGCGATAGTCGCCGTTCAAGGGCAGGAAGGTGAACTCGTTGAGCCCCTCCTTGACCTTGAAGTCACTCACCCAGAAGCGGGAACTGTTGCTCATGGTCCAGAGGCTGCTCGCCGATTCTGCCCCCAGTTGCCACTGCTGCATCCCCAGAGAGGTCAGGATGGGCGCCAGCGTGCCCTGTGCGGTATCAAGCTGGAGGTGGCTCTTGATATAGAGCGGCAACAGGCGGCTGTTGAACGCGAACTGCATCTCGATGGGTTCGCTTCCCGCCAGCTGGGGATCAAAACTCGCCAGCGTCTGGGGCGGCACCACCACCTTGAGCACGCCGTCGCGGGTGAACAGATTCTCCGTCTCCGGGCTCCAGGTGACTTCGATTCCGCTCTCCTGCTGCGCCCTGGCGATCTGCTCGGCCAGGATCCGGTCGAACGTATTGCCCGTGTACCAGCAGGCGCCAAGCCCTCCCACCACCAACACGGCTCCGACGGCCAAGGCCACTTTTTTCTTCATCAGTTCTGTTTCTCCACAATGGTTCAATGGCGGGTGCATGGGCGCACTCTACGGGGAGGATGGGCATCAACACAAGCCAGACAACGGCTTGGGGTCCACGCTCTGGCTGTCACAGCAGGGGGCTGAACAGGTAGAAGATGTTCTCAAGCAATTTTTTGTACCAGGGGCGGGCACGCCACCTGGTCAGTGACATGGGGGTCGCCTCCAGCATGTAGCCCTGCACCAGCTGGTTCATCTCGGCGACAAACACCGGGTTGTCGATGAGCAGGGTGATCTCGAAATTGAGCCAGAGACTGCGCCGGTCGAGGTTGACCGTGCCCACCAGGGCTAAATCATCGTCCACCAGCACGCTCTTGGTGTGCAGCAATCCGGCATCATAGCGGTATATCTCCACTCCTGCCGCCAGCAGATCCTCCATGAAGGAGTTGCTGGCGTGGTTGGCCATCAGGGAGTCGTTGCGCGCAGGCAGAACTAACTGCACCAGCACGCCGCGGGCCGCCGCCGAAGAGAGGGCCGCAGCCAGCGGATCGTCCGGCACGAAATAGGGGGTGGTCAGCACCAGATGGTGACGAGCCTGGTAGATGGCGAGCAGCAGGCTCTGCTGGATGCAGTCACCGCCGACGAAGGGGCCTGAGGGAATGAGCTGGGCTCGATAGTTGGTCTGTGGCCAGGCTTCCGGCTCATGTTGCAGACTGTCGAGCAGCCGCTCGCCGGTCTCCATCTCCCAGTCCCAGACGAAGGTGGACCACATCAACGGCACCACGGGGCCCTGCACCCGGATCATGATGTCGACCCACTGGCCGACCCCGGCATCCTGCTTGAAGAAACGGGGATCCACCATGTTCATGGAGCCGGTATAACCAACCTTGTCATCGATCACCACCAGCTTGCGGTGCATGCGCAAGTCCTGGCGCTGGAAGGGGATTCGCCAGGCGCCGACCGGCAACACTTCCACGACTTTGACACCGGCGGCGCGCAAAGTTTTGGGCCAGGAGGAGCGGAAGAAGGTCTTGCTGCCGATGGAGTCGAGCAAGACACGACAATCCACGCCGCGTGCCGCCACCTCCATCAACGCCTCGCACACCTCGTCCACATCCCCGCCGGGGTGCCAGATGTAGAACTCCAGATAACAGGATTGGGAGGAGCCCCGGATGTCGCGCACTATCTCCTCTACGATACTCTTGGGCTTGTGCAGCAGGGTCATCCGGTTGCCCGAGAGCATGGGCATGGCCAAGCGTCCCTGGATCAGATCGTGGAGCGGGCGTGCCTTGCTGCCCACCTCGCAGCAGTGCTGGGGGAAGAGGCGCGCGAGCTGGCGGATCCAGATGGCGTAAGGACGGTACATGGCCTGGGCCCGCTCCGCCCGCGTGCGACCGAGGCGTATCTCGCCAAACAGCACGTAGAAACCGACCCCGGCGAAGGGGATGGCATAGATGAGGGCCAACCAGGCGAGGGATACCCCGATGGGACGTCGCTTCATCACCACCCGCAGGGAGATCCCTGCCACGATCACGGTGTGAAACAACAGCAACAACCAGCCGAGAAAGCGGGAAAACAGCAACTGAATGTCGTATTCCAGACCGTCGAGCAAGGCGACTCCTTGGTGTATTGGACAGATGGCACGGGCAGACCCCACAGGGTCGGGATGGTATGCTATGGGGCACACCCATTCTATCAGGTCGTTAGCATGATCCTGCAATCTATGCTGCTGAGTCTGGCCATGCTAGGTCAAGGCTCATATGACATCAATGAGCAGCAGATAAATCAGTACCTGCAATCCCAGGTGCAAGTGGACAAACAGCTGGAATTGCCCGGCATCATCAAGGCCCATGTGCAACTCGAGCAGAGCGATGTGCAGATTGGTCGCCAGAGCCCGGATACCGCCAGGGTGTTTGGCAAAGGCAAGTTGAAAATCGCGCTCCCGGATCAGACCGAGTACGACGCGCGCCTCAACATGACCTATGAGGCGAGGCCCCGCTACGACAAGGCCAAGAGTGCGCTCTTCCTCGACAACATGAAGCTCATCGATTACAAGCTGGAGCCTGCTGCGGCGGAACAGAAGTTTGGTTTCATGCTGAAGATGCTGCTGCAGAGCATGGAGAAACGGCTGGAAACCCAGCCTGTCTACAAGCTGGATGACAAGGATCCCAATCAGGCCTGGCTCAAGGAAAATCTGCTGGGGCTGGAGCTGTCACCAGGCAAGATCCACCTGCTGACCAAACCCCAATAAGATCTCAGTTGAAAACAGGCGCCTTCGCCTGACGCACCAGCAGCTCGATCTGGTAACCCTGTTCGTGCTGCTGGTGATAGAGGGAGTGAAGGGGCCCGTCGAGTTCATGCAGGGGAAGGTGGTCAAATCCCGCCTTGAGGTAGAAGGGTTTCTCGAACGGCAGGGCGTGACAGATCACGGGCTTGTCGGAAAGATCGCGGCAGGCATGCTGTAGCAAGCGGGACCCCAGCCCCAGGGACTGGTAGTGAGGGAGCAGACGAAAGCCGCACAAGTGGTAGTAATCCTGTTCATCGCGCAGGCGCACCGCCCCCACCAGCCAGTGCGCATCACGAACCACAAAAATCCGTTCTGCCAAATCCGGGACATAGTGGGAAAACGTCGTCTCGTAATAGTCTCTGATGAGGGAAAGATCCGCATCACAGTACTCTTCGAATCTGAGCTCCATCGCTCGCCTGCTTGTCATGCCCATTTCGCTCTGGCCATACCGGCCCTCTCCTGCTCGCTCTCTGGCTCCACGAAGAGATCTGACCAGAGTGGAGCAACAGCAAGATAACACGCCTTTAACTTACAAAAAAGCCAATAACTCGATGGAAAAGACGAGGTTGCGATCATGCGTCCCTTGACGCCATGAGCCGCGCCCCTTGTCCTGAGTGAGCACACAGGCGGGACGTCCCTCTGCCATCACATTTCCAGCCTCCCCTGTTCACGGGAACTTGTTCTGCGCCATCCCGAATGCTTTACTCAACGTGGCTAACGAGGCTTAAGGAGCAAGCCGTTGAAAGCATGGATGTTGCTGGGCATGATGCCGCTGTTTTCCCACGCAGCCCCGGCTCAGATACCGCCACCGGCAGAGGTGGTGATCCTGACCCCGGAGACGGCTGTCTCCTCCCCGGTTCCCACGCCGCGTACCGTGGCACTCACCACGGCGCCGCTCCCCTCCCCTGAACCCGCTAAGCCTGCAAGCCGTCAGATCCAGGTCTACAAGTCGGTACAAAAGAACGGGGTCATACGCTATTCCGACATGATGCCGGAGCAGGGTCACTACGAACTGCTGTTGTTCAACGACTGCTATGCCTGCGATCCGGCGTCCAAGGTCAACTGGCGCACGACAGGCCTCTTCCTCTATGACTACGCCAGCACCATACAGGCGGCAGCCAAGGCTTATCAGGTCGAGCCTGCCCTCATCCGGGCACTTATCCATGCCGAGTCCGCTTTCAATCCTCTGGCCGTCTCCCGCAAGGGCGCCATGGGACTGACCCAGCTGATGCCCGCCACGGCGCGCGAGCTCGGGGTCGGCAACGCCCTGCTGGCGGAGCAGAACATCTTTGGCGGGGTGAAATACCTGGCGGGTCTGCTCAAGCAGTATGACGGCAATGTGGCCCTGGCCACCGCCGCCTACAATGCAGGCGCCGGTGCGGTGCAAAAACACGGCGGCATACCGCCCTATGCCGAAACCCGGGCTTATGTGGAACGAGTCAAGCTGCTGCATCAGCGCTACAAAGAGATGCTGAGCGCCAAGGGGTTGTAGGACCGGTACGGTACAAGCACGGCGGCATCCCTCATTGGCCGAAACCCGGGCTTATGTGGAACGGGTCAAGCTGCTGTATCAGCGCTACAAGGAGATGCTGAGCGCCAAGGGGTTGTAGGACCGGTACGGTACAAGCACGGCGGCATCCCTCATTGGCCGAAACCCGGGCCTATGTGGAACGGGTCAAGCTGCTGCATCAGCGCTACAAAGAGATGCTGAGCGCCAAGGGACTGTGATCATGCCGCACCCTATCGTCAGCATGGCGCCCTGCCCGGTATTCCTTCAGGCATAAAAAAACACGCCCGGGGGCGTGTCGATACCACACGTTAACTAGCAACACATCACTCTTTCGTGGCGATCACACGATAGGCCAATGCACCCAGAATGGCACCGACAATGGGGGCAACCCAGAACAGCCAGAGCTGGCCCACGGCCCAGTCACCGACAAAAAGCGCCACGCCAGTGCTGCGCGCCGGGTTGACCGAGGTGTTGGTCACCGGAATGCTGATGAGGTGGATGAGGGTCAGGCACAGACCGATGGCGATGGGAGCAAACCCGGCCGGCGCACGGCTGTCGGTGGCCCCCATGATGACAAACAGGAAGAAACCGGTCATCACCACTTCACACACCAGTGCGGCCAGCAGGCTGTAACCACCGGGGGAATGCTCGCCATAGCCGTTGGAAGCAAAGCCTGCGCTCACATCAAAACCCGCCTGTCCGCTGGCAATGACATAGAGCACGCCACCTGCCACGATCCCGCCAAGCACCTGGGCCACGATGTAGGGCAGCACGTTGGAGGCCGGGAAGCGGCCACCGGCCCAGAGCCCGACGGTCACGGCCGGGTTAAGGTGGCAACCCGAGATATGACCGATGGCATAGGCCATGGTCAGCACGGTCAGACCGAACGCCAGGGCGACGCCCAGCAAGCCGATCCCCACATTGGGGAAGGCGGCAGCCAGCACGGCGCTCCCGCAGCCTCCCAGTACCAGCTAGAAGGTTCCCATAAATTCAGCAGCAAAAGGTTTCACTCTTGTCTCTCCCATGATGATTAACACGAGAGCCAGAAAGGCTCATACGGACACTGTTATTGAACAGGCGCCATATTATGGGAGTGTGGCGGAGCAAGACGAAACCGACCCGGCTCATCGCGGATATGTGATGAAGGTCACAAGTTATTGATAAAGTAGAAAGATATCCCCCCGCCCGGTGCGCTTCTCCACGGGAGTCCTATGGAGGGACGCGACAGATTGTGACCCTACCAGCGATTTTGCCAGCAGCTCCGGCACCCGGCGCTCCCCTGCCAACACCGGGTAGCCCTCCTCCAGGGATCAGCGATAACGGCCGCGCACCGATCCGCTGGCCCGCCCGGCCATGCGAATGAGGCTCTGACGGGTGTGGAAGTGGCAGAGCGCCACCCCGAGGGCATCCGCCGCATCCGCCTGGGGGGTGGCAGAGAGCTTGAGCAGATGGGTCACCATGTGCTGCACCTGCTCCTTGGCGGCGCCACCGGTGCCCACCACCGCCTGCTTGATCTGGGTGGCCGAATACTCGCTCACCGGCAGCAGGGCATTGACCGCCGCGACGATGGCACTTCCCCTGGCCTGGCCGAGCTTCAGGGCCGAGTCCGCGTTGCGCGCCATGAAGACCCGCTCGATGGCGAACTCGTCCGGCTTGAACTGGGTGATGATCTCGCTCACCCCGTCATAGACCTGCTTCAGGCGAGACGGCAGCTCCCCCAGATCGGTGCGGATGCAGCCCGATCCCAGGTATTCCGCCTTGCCCGCGACGATGCGAATGACCCCGTAACCGGTGATGCGCGAACCGGGATCGATCCCCAGAATGATGCTCATGAACGGAATACCCCGCCCACTGCGGTCAGCCATCTCATCTTCGACACCTTCTTCATTGCGATCTCTTGCCCTGCAGCTCTTGATGGCCGCCAAGATAACAAACCCGCCTTCGCTTGGCTCGCTCGCTGGCACCTTTCCCGGCTGACTGCGCAAGGAGCCACCATCTCATACAGTGCTCTGCCGATTCTCTGGCCAGTGATGCCTGCCGGTGTCACCCAGCCCCTTGCATTCGGGTCATCCCTTTGCCAGGGCGACGAGGCGCTCTGCCAGTCGATGGCTTTGCAGGTAGCTCTCGACCAGCGCCCCGTCTGTCCGCCCGGCGTCAATCTGCCCATACCAGTGCTCGAGCATGGCGACAAAGCCTCGGCTCGCCAGCACGGGCTGCCAGTCGCCCGGAGCCAGAGTCTGCACTGTGTTGTCTCGCGCAAGCAGGCCACGGGTGCAGTTCTCGATATGCAATGAGAGGTTGTCGCCATAGGCATCGATGCGCTCCTCGGTCATGCCGGCGCTGCGATTCATGCTGCCGCTCACCGCCATCTGCCCGCTCTGCCAGGCGACGCTCACCCCGGCCAGCAGCTCGGGCTGCTCACTGCTGCGTCGCAGCACCGCATGCAGCTCCCCGTCCGGCTCGCCGCCATAACAGCAGAGGCTGTCGAGCACATGGATACAGTCGTCAAACAGGAACTGGCGAGGCGCCCCCGGCAGGGCGTGCCTGTGCTTTTGCCAATGGAGCTCGGTCAGCGGCTGGCCGCGTGCGGCGGCCATGGCGGGCAGATAGCGACGGTTGAAGCCCACAAACAGCGGGCAGTCTCTGGCGATGGCGAGATTGGCGAGCGCCTCCACTTCTCCTGCGTTGTCACACAGCGGCTTGTCCACAAAGGTGGGAATGCCGGCACGCAGGCACAGCTCCGCCAGTTTGCCGTGCACGGCGGTGGCAGCGTGGATCATCACCGCATCAGGTCGGCTCGCCAGCAGCGCATCGACCTCGGTAAAACACTCGCCAATCCGGTACTGGCGCGCCAGTTTGCCGAGCACCGAGGGACTCCGGGTACAGAGCAGCGGGGTGACTCGCTCGTCGTTTGCAAGCAGCGGCAGATAGGCCTTCCGGGCGATATCGCCAAGGCCAATCAAGGCAATGCGCATGGGTACTCCTCTCAAGGGGATAACCAGATAACTGCCTGCACGATCTCAGGATTTCCCTCGCAGATCCAGCCTTGGCGCCATCTCGCTCCAGGCGCCTTCTGATGCAATGCGGCATCGCCCCGCGACACCCTGGCCACCTTCCTCCCATCGAAGCGACCCCCGGCGGCGCGGCGCTTGAGCGGCAAACCGCGATAGCAAAACAGGCAGGGCGACAACTGTCGCCCTGCCTGTTACACCCGCACACACCGCCGCACTCGGGCGATTGGCGCTCTTCTCACGTCTAGTTACTCTGCCGACCTGGCCTGCTCTTTGGCATCCCGCCACTTGCCAATCCTGGCGCCCAGCTCGGCGCAAAGCATGGCGCTGACCATGGCACCTATCATCCGGGTCATATCCGACATCTCTGTTGCAACCGGAAGCAGGGGCACGATCAGGTTAAAGGCGATGAGCCCCATCACCAGCCCGAGCCCACTGCCTACCTTCTCTCTTCGGGATCGCGTTGTTATCGCCATCTGATTGCTCCTGACTTGAACGTTCCACGTGACTCGCCCTTGCCAACGTATCCAGCAAGATAACAAAGCCTTTCTTCATTTGGGACAGCCATCTTTGTGTACTCCGCCTTCTTGCCTGGCGAATACCTTCGCCTGGCCTACGCGGGGCAACTGGATATGCCGCTGGAAGGGGAGATCCGGGACGATGTCAGCATGCGCAAATTGCGCGGCCTGGACACCTGCCTGACGACGCAGACCAAGGTCTTTCGTAACGGCTTTGGCAAACAGTTCGTGAAAGCACTGCGTGATGCCCGCCAGGACATCCCCAAGAGCGAGATCATGAACTCGCTGCGCAAGGTGGGTGACGATATGAAGGCCGAGCAAGGCGTCAATGACCGCGTCGTGTTCCTCATTTCGGACATGCTGGAGCACTCCGATTACACCAGCTTCTATGCCACCAACAAGATCAAGCAGCTCAATGTCGGTGACGAGCTCAAGCAGGCCAAGAGCAAGGGGCTGTTTGCCGATCTGCAAGGCGCTCGCGTCTACGTCACGGGCGCCGGGCTGGTGACCGACGCGGTGAAATACGCCTATCGTTCCGGCAAGACCATGGATGCACTCGGTGACTTCTGGTCACAGTACTTCGAGCACTCCCATGCCACCCTGGTGAACTTCGGCGCCCCCAGCCTGAGCACGGACTTGCAATAACCGTCACGTCACAGGCAGAGCACGCGCTTCTGCCCATCACACAAGGGCGACCAACTGGTCGCCCTTGTTATTTATTGCCAACACTGCCCCCCTTCGAGATATCGGCCAACCCGCCCCTTGGCATCAGGTTTGGTCATGCGAGCCAAAGGTGGGTCCCCATATTTGCCGACTCTTGTAAAAGATCCCCAAGGGACGTCGTCATCTCCCCCCTTCTCCATGGACCGAGCAAGATAAGCTCCCTTTTTATTTGGTTTTATTTGGGACAGCCGATAAGGTCTCTTTTTTATTTGGGACAGCCATCTTTGTGTACGGATTGTTCCATTAGAGGAACCATATCACCCACTCTGTTTCACTGATGCAAAAATCACCTGCTCAAGCAACACCCACGGTGTCGCCGCATTGTGAGAAAGGGCCTGTTGACAAAGGACCGATAGCCCCTCTTCCCCAACCCGCCTTATCAGGACAGCCATCTTTTGGAGAAAGCCCTCATCCAGCGCCCAGCACAACTCGTCATCCAGCATGTGCGATGGCATTTGTGAAACTCGGGGGATTAAAAAGAATGTCTTGGCATCGATGACGCCAATTCATGGCGCCTTATCAGGACAGCCATCTTTTGGAGAAAGCCCTCACCCAGCGCCCAGCACAACTCGTCATCCAGCATTTGCGATGGCATTTGTGAAACTCGGGGGATTAAAGAGAATGTCTTGGCATCGATGACGCCAATTCAGATGCGATCACACAGGCGGGGTGCTGGCGCGATACCGGACGTTGCTATGACACAAGTATTCATCACTCAAAGGGATGGTTGATGACACCGTCGCTGGCCACAGTGCCAGGCAAACTGCTGACAATGCTCTTTGTCACCCACCACTCTGATGCCCTGGCGCCGAAACAGCGTAACTTGCTTGAGCCAGCGCACCTCGTCCACCCCCAGCCGCGCCAGGATGGGGGCAAGAGAAGCCGGGATATGGCCCCGTTTGTCCACTCGGATGGCGCGACCTGTCCAGTCCACCAGCATCAGGTAATCCGCAAAGGCATATGGCAGGCTATCGGGTCGTGCTTCGTGCGCGAATGGCAACAACAACGGCGGCAATGGGGCGGCGGACTGCTCGCCATCGAGACGCTGCTTGAGGCTGGTGTAATCGCTCTGTTCAGGCCGATCGGACAATCCCGCTCGTATCGGGTTGAGGTCAACGTAAGTCATGCAGGCCAGCACGGCTGGCTCGGTGAGCAAGGCCTGGCTCTTGAAGCGCCCTTCCCAGAAATGGCCCTTGCAACCGTCTTCCCGATTGGCCTGCCGAGCCAGGGTTTCATTGAGCAGCCGCACAAACCAGCTGATGGAATGTAACCGCTCCCGCCACTGCCCTATCAGTTGTTGCACCACGGCCAGTTCGGGCTCAATCAGGGATTCCCCGTGATACCAGCGTCGTACCAGCAGCGGCCACTGGAACAGCGCAGCCCAACGCTCGGCCACCTCTCGCTCGCTCCAATTGGCAGCGGTATCCGGCTCGACCTTGAGCACCAGATGATAGTGATTGCTCATCACCGCATAGGCACAAACACCGATGGCAAACAGTCGCGACAATTGGCCCAACTTGTCCACTACCCACTGGCGCCGATGCTCGTAACTCTGGCCGGAGTGGGTATCTTCCCCGCACAGAAACGCCCGCCGCACACAGCGACTGACCACATGATAGTAAGGCGTATCCTGCAAACTGATTTGACGTGAACGGGCAATGGTCATGGCTCACCCCCTGGGCAGTGACACCTCAAGCCAAGTACAGGGCTACGTCGCTGTCAAAAAGGTGGGTGTCAAAAAGGTGGGTGTCCCAGATTTCTGTGGAGCATATTGGAAGCTGTAATCCACGGGCGGTAGCGTGGGAGTTGGTTGCGTTACGCCCCATACAGAAAGGTGGGTGTCCCAGAACTCCCTCATTACAGTGGCTATCTGGAACCTGTTGAACTGCGATGGATCACTGCCCTCGCTGGTCAATGGAACATATTGGAAGCTGTAATCCATGGGCGGTAGCGTGGGATTTGGTGGCGTTACGCCCCACACAAAAAGGTGGGTGTCCCAGATTTCCTCTGATTGCCTTTCTTGGTCTGATGCATCTGCGGATCGCGTTGCTGCTCTTTGTTCTTGGTCGAGCTGGGTGCCTCAATGATGGTGGCATCGACCA
>NZ_JBFOCK010000012.1:0-95907 GCF_040907765.1 Aeromonas sp. s9 | reverse complement strand
TTTGATGCTCGATGCTGTGAGTGCCCACACAGATTGCTTGATTCAAATTGTTAAAGAGCGTCACGCTTATCGCGTTGAGGAGGCGCATCTTACGCCCCTCACTTCGAAAGTCAAGCGGTTGTTTTCGCTTTTCTTTCGGCGCTGGCTTCACGAGGAAGCTAGCTCATCAGTTCGGCGTGGTCCGCCGTGCTGGTAGGGGCGCATTATAGGGAGCCGCGCCGCGATGACAAGGGCTTTTTGTAAAAATGCGCTCGTTTGCTGAAAAAGCAGGCTAAACCCCATGAAATGAGAGTTTACCCCAGTTTCATGCCGATTTTTTGTTCATACCGTCAGTCTGGGCCTGAATGTAGTTGACCCAGCTGGTCGCCCTGTCTTGCCAGTTGTTCTGCTGTTGCAGCTCGCGAGCCAACACCAGCGCCTGAGCATATTGTTCTTTATTGAGGTGTGCCTGCACCAGCAGGGCCTTGGCTCTGTTGCCCTGCTCTCCCTTCACTGACTTGATGGCCGAGAGCTGGATCATGGCGGCATCCGTCTTGCCCTGTTGCAGCAGCAGTTCGGCGGCACGCATGGCGGCCTTGGGGTGAGCATGTTCCCGGGCAAGCAGTTGCCAGCTGTCCACAGCCTTCGGCCACTCACGTGCCCCTTCCCACAACTGGGCCAGCAATTGGCGATTCTCTGCGCTCTGCTTCATCTGTCCCTTGGCCATGGCAGACTCCAGCAGACGCGCACCGCGATAGGGCAGTCCCTGCCAGGCATACAGGCGGATCAGCTGGTTGCGGGCGGCGGCATCATCCATCAGTTGACGGTCGATGGCGGTTTGCAGCAGTGCAAGCGCTCGATCACCACGCTTGGCGGAGATATTGAGCGACACAGCCTGCTGCCACCACTTGCTCTCTTTCGGCTCGCGGCGGATCAACTCTTCGGCCTGATCCGCAGCCACGCCGTAACGCTGCAATGCAGTGAGGGAGGAGAGGCGGATGATGGCTGCCTGCTTCTGCCAGCTTTTCTTCAACAGTTGTTCACTCTGGCTGGCTGCCTCGCCGTACTGCTTGTTGTGGTAATAGAGGCCAGCCAAGCGCAGACGCAAGGTATCGTCAGCCTTGATGGCCAATGCGGCCTTGTAGCTGGCGATGGCGCCGGACCACTTGGATTGCTGGGCCTGGATATCCCCGCGCAGACGCAACAACTGAAGTCGTTGCTGCTCTGGCCACTCTTTATAGGCAAGAGCCTGCTCCACGTAGCGACTCGCCTGTGCGGTCTGCTGCAGATTGGCGGCCAGAGAGGCCTGTAACTGCGCCAGCCAGGCGTGCTCAGCCTCGGAACCGGGTTTGAGCACAGCCGCCTTGCTCTGGGCCTGTTGCCACTGGCCGGATTGATAGAGCTTCATCACGGGCTCCAGCTGGCGGGAGAAATGAGGGCTCACCTCCATCGCCAGACAGGCTTGGCTGACCAGGGCCAGCAGACAGATCCAGATCCGCAACATGGTTATGACTCCAATTTGAATTTGAGCGTGATGACTTGCACCAGCTTGTCGGTGGCGCCCGGCCTCGGCTGATAGCGCCACTTGTTGATCGCCTGAATGGCCGCTCGCTCGAACTGACGCTTCGGCTTGGCCTCGACCACCTCCACATCCTGTACCCGCCCATCGGCATCGACGCTGAAACGCAAGGTCACGGACCCCTCGATGCCGGCCTGCTGGGCCCGGTAGGGATAAACAGGCTCAACCCGTTGCAGTGGCATCAAGAGGTCACCGGCACCGATTCCAGCGCCCTGCTGCTGACCATGGAAATTGCCGCTCGCGACCGGAGTGGGACTGGTCGCCACGCCAGGGGCAAAGACCTGTACCGCACTCAGGGTCGAGACCAGATCCAGGCTCGGTTGTACCGAAGGCAACGGGGCCGCCGCCGGCATGGGCATCGGTGTCGAGGCCAGCGCGGCAGGCGGCTCCGGCAGGGGTTCCGGCTCCTGGGGTACCGGCCGCTCACGCACCTGTACCTCGGTCACCTCGTTCTGCATGTTGATGACGATGGATTTCTGCTCTGTGGTCGCCTTCTCCCCTCCGGGCGGCTCCACCAGGGTGGCCATGAACAACAGGATGCCCAGACTGAGGGCGATCCCCAGTCCCAGGCTCATCAACTTGTGTTTCATTTCGGTGCCACCGCCACGGCGATGTTGGCGATGCCTGCCGCCTTGGCTTCATCCATCACCCGCACCACCTTGCCGTGGGGTACCCGTTCATCGGCCTGGATCACCAGGCTTGCCTCGGGCTGCTCCGCCAACAGTCGGGCGAGGGTGGCCTGTACCCGCTCCACATCCACCTGTTTGCGGTCGAGGAAGATCTGCCCCTGAGCGCCGATCGCCAGCATGATGCTGGACGATTTCTGCGCCTTGGCCTGGCTGGCCTGGGGTCTGTGTACCTCAAGCCCGGCTTCGCGCACGAAGGAGGTG
Source organism: Aeromonas sp. s9 (assembly GCF_040907765.1). Lineage (NCBI taxonomy): Bacteria > Pseudomonadati > Pseudomonadota > Gammaproteobacteria > Aeromonadales > Aeromonadaceae > Aeromonas > Aeromonas sp. s9. Next base: position 93,459 of record NZ_JBFOCK010000012.1, on the reverse strand, counting down.
GTCACGATGAAGAAGATCAGCATGATGAAGACGATATCCAGCATGGGGGTCATGTCGATCTGCACTTCATCGCGCTGGCGTTTGGATTGCCGTCTCATTGCATTACCTTCTCTTCTCGCAGGCCGTCCCGGGTCTTGGCCAGCGCACGCTTGGCCTGACTCTCGAGCCGGCTAAGTAACAACACGCCGGAGAGGGCCACCACCATGCCTGCCATGGTGGGGATGGTGGCGCGGGAGATCCCGCCCGCCATGCTCTCCGGGTTAAAGCGGTTGGCCGCAGCCAGCGCATCGAATACGCCTATCATGCCGGTCACTGTACCCAGCAACCCCAGCATGGGGCAGAGCACCACCAGGGTGCGGATGAAGATCAGATGACGGTTGAGCGCCAGCTCCACTTCTGCCAGCCAGCGCCCGCGAATCGCGCGAGCGTGCCAGCTGTGACGCTCGCGACGCGCCTGCCAGCGGCCCAGCAGCTCACGCTGCAACGGTGCAAACCCCAGGTTGAGGTAGAGCAGCCGCTCGATCATCAGAATCCACATCAGCACCAGCAAGGCCAGAATGACCCAGAGCACCGGGCCGCCACGGCCCATGAAGCTCTGCAACTGCTGCCAGATGTCGAGCATCATGCTACCCGCTCCACCCTGTCACCATTGCTTTCGGCCCGCTCGGCCAGGATCCCGGCCACCTGCTGTTCCAGCACGTTGGAAAGCTCGGTGAAACGGGACTGCAACAGGCTGTTGGCCAGGATCAGCGGAATGGCCGCCACCAGACCCTGCACCGTGGTGACCAGGGCCATGGAGATGCCGCCCGCCATGATCTTGGGATCGCCGGTACCGAACTGGGTGATGGCCTGGAAGGTGCCGATCATACCGGTCACTGTCCCGAGCAGACCCAGCATGGGGGCGATGGCCGCGATCACCTTAACCATGCCGATGCCGCGCTCCAGGCGAGGGGTCTCCTGCAGGATCGCCTCATCCAGACGCAGTTCGAGGGTCTCCATGCTCAGTTCTGGATGCTTGTCAGCCACCGTCAGCACCCGGCCGAGGGCGTTGTCGGCATGATATTCACCGCTCTTGAGCTGGCGACGAACCCGACCCAGTTCGCGAGAGAGGCTCCACAGCCGTACTCCAGCGATCCCCAGGCCGATGGCTGCCAGCAGCACGATGATGGCGCCGACCTGGCCGCCCTGCTGGACTTGCTGCCAGAAGGTGGGCGCCTGGGCCAGCATATCGAGCAGAACACCGTGGGAGGGATCCAGCGGCAACGCTTCTCCCTCCTGACCCTGATAAGCGGCCACAGCGGAAAGCACGCTGCCTGGCAGGCCCAGCACCGGACTCAGGCCTTCGGCCTCCGGTTGCAAGAAACCCGCATCGCCCAGCAGGGCGAAGCTGCCGATCCGGGTCAACGTCTGCTCGCTGGCAACGCCCTGGGCATCGAGCACCTTGCCGTTGAACTGGGCAACCCGGCCCGATTCGCGGATCTCCTGCAGCAAGGTGGCTGGCAGCAGGGCAAGGGCGGCGCGATCAGGCACCTGTTTATCCTGTGCCATGGTTTTCAGCGGGGCGAGACGATCAGGATACTGGCCCTCGACGGCGGATTCGCTCAGCAACTTGACCGCATCGCTGGCGCCCTGACGGGTGACCGCAAAGATCTCGTTCATGTCGCCGGAGGCCTGCTCCCACTGGGTATTGAGATCCACCAGCTGCTTTTCATTGGCCGCGAACTGGCTGGCCAGCTCCTTGCTCAGGCGCTGGGCCTCGGCCAGCTTGGCACGGGCACTGCTCAGCTCCCTGGAGACAGACGCCAGATCCTGCTGAGCCTTCTGCTCACGGGCCTGTTCCTGCTGCTGCCAGGCTTCCTCGGCCACGGCGGCTGTGGTGCCCAGAGAGAGGGCGAGGGCAAGGGGTAACCACTTCATGGTGACGCTCATGACTGGGCCTCCTGACCACGGCTGACGGAAAGGGGGACATTCAACAACTGGGGAACTTTCTTGTCGGCAGCCATTTCCAACGCCTCGGCGATGGGGGAGAGCCACTGGCCGTCGAGGGCTTGCCACTGCTTGTGCTCGGCAGACCAACGCCACGCCTGGGAGCGATCGGCGGTCATCGCCAGCAGGGAGACCCGACCCAGAGCCAGCACATCGACCCGGCGCGGTGCGCCATCCAGCACCAGCTCGGCGGAATAATGGTCCAGCCTGCTGCCGTATTCGGCTTCAATCTGATAGGCCTGCAATAGCTGGCGGAACTTCTCCGCCTCGCTCACATCGGCTCTGGCCAGCGTCGCTTTCAAGGCAGCAACCCGCGCCAGACGATCCTCCCTGCGCAGCGGGATGTCATCCTGTACCAGCTGTTCCAGATCGGCTTGCATCTGCAGCATCAGGGGGACAAGCCCCTGCCTGGTCTCCTGTACCGCTTCCAACTGCTGGCTCAGCTTGCCCAGCTCGTTTTGCTGATCGGCCACCAGAGACTGCATGTAGCGGTTGTAGGCTTCCAGATCCCGCAGTTGCAGTTGGGCATTTTGCAGCTCAATCCTGGCGGCGACGGCTCCATCGGCGGCTTTCTCCACACGCAGCTGGGAGGCTTTCCCGTCGGCGATACTGTTCTTCAATGCTGGCGCAACCACTTCGTCGGCGGACACGACGCAATGAACGGCCATGGGTAACAAGGTCAGACCCCAAAACTTGTTCATGATATAAATCTTAACAATGATAACTATTCTCATTGTCTCAAAGAGTAGGGTCACTGGCAATCAGATGATTTTCTTGGCCTCTGGCCGAAAAAACAGGATACTTTTTAGACAAGTACGGGAATAACTGGCGTTGGTAGTCGCAACACCATTTTAAATAACTAAAAAATGTCTTTTCGATCAGCAAGATAAGTGATCGAAAAAGGAGACTTACATGTTTAACGATGCGATCTGGGAACACATAGATCGGTTCACCAAGGCGAAGAAGACCAGCGAGATCCAGCAACAACTGGAGCGCTTCAGTCATCAGATGGGGTTTGATTACTTCCGTTTGCTGATTATTTTCCCCATCAGTATGCAGAAATCCCATGTGGCCTTGTTCAACAACTGCCCCACCAGCTGGTTTGATGCCTATTCGGAACGGCACTACCTGACCCAGGATCCGGTCGTCTTCCTGGGACTGAAGCAGACCCAGCCCATCTTCTGGAACAAGCTCGATTGTGATGCCCCCTGGTTGCCCAGCGCCAGCAGGGAAGTAATGAACCTCGCCGCCGACTTCGGGGTGAGGAACGGCGTCTCCTTCCCGCTGCACACGCCGCAGGGGGAACACGGCATCCTCTCTTTCATCAGCAAGGAGAAGTCCAATTCCGATCTGATGTTTGAAAACGTTCCCCTGCTGTCATTCTGTGCCAGCTACATCTTCAACTCGGCCCTGACCCTCATCAAGGCCAGGCCAGACCTGATGAAATACCTGGCCGAGCTGTCGGATCGGGAGAAGGAGTGCCTGTTCTGGGCCAGCGAGGGCAAGACCTCCTGGGAGATCGCCACCATCCTCGGCATCAGCGAGCGAACCGTGAACTTCCACCTCAATCAGGTCACCAACAAGACGGACTCGCGCAACCGCAACCAGGCGATTGCCAAGAGCATCTCCAGCGGCATCATTGTGCCTTCCCTGGACGACGTCACCATCACCAACCTGCGGCTGTCATAGCCTGTTTTGCCAAAACAAAAAGAGCCGCAATGCGGCTCTTTTTTCATTTCCGGCGACGGCTTATTCCACCGTCACGGATTTTGCCAGGTTGCGCGGCTGATCCACGTCGGTACCCTTGATGAGGGCAACATGGTAGGAGAGCAGCTGCAGCGGCACAGTATAGACGATCGGCGCGATCACCTCTTCCACGTGGTTCAGGCTCATCACCCGCATGGTCTCGTCGCTCTTGAAGCCGGTATCGGCATCGGCGAAGACGTAGAGGATACCGCCACGGGCACGCACCTCTTCCACGTTGGACTTGAGCTTCTCCAGCAGATCGTTGTTCGGCGCCACCACTATGATGGGCATCTCGGCATCGATCAGCGCCAGCGGACCGTGCTTCAACTCACCGGCGGCATAGGCCTCGGCGTGGATGTAGGAGATCTCTTTGAGCTTGAGTGCCCCTTCCATGGCGATGGGGTACTGGCTGCCGCGACCCAGGAACAGGCTGTGGTGCTTGTCGGCAAACTCTTCGGCCAGGGCCTCGATATCCTTGGCCAGCGCCAGGCTCTCCTTGATGCGCAGCGGCAGGGCCTGCAGCGCCTTGACCAGCTCAGCTTCGGCGGCGGTGCTCAGGTGGCCACGGCAACGACCGATGGAGGCCACCAGCATCAGCAGACCGGCCAGCTGGGTGGTGAACGCTTTGGTGGAGGCCACGCCGATTTCGGCACCGGCTCGGGTCATAAAGGCCAGATCCGATTCACGCACCAGGGAGGAGCCCGGCACGTTGCAGATGGCCAGCGAGCTCATGTAGCCGGACTCCTTGGCCAGACGCAGGGCCGCCAGGGTATCGGCGGTCTCGCCGCTCTGGGAGAGGGTCACCAGCAGGCTGTTGGGGCGCACCACCGACTTGCGATAGCGGAACTCGGAGGCGATCTCCACGTCGCAGGAGACGCCGGCGATCTCTTCGAACCAGTAGCGAGCCACCATGCCGGAGTGATAGGAGGTGCCACAAGCGACGATCTGCACGTGATCGACCTTGTCGAAGATGGCGCGCGCACCATTGCCGAACGACTCGACCACCACGTGATCACCACCCAGACGCCCTTCCAGGGTGTTGGTGATGGCCTTGGGTTGCTCGTGGATCTCTTTGAGCATGTAGTGGCGATACTCGCCCTTGTCACCGGCGTCGTGGGAGAGTTCGGACTCCTGCTCTTCACGCACCACGGCCTCGCCGTGGGTATCGAAGATGTGCACGTCGCGACGGGTCACTTCGGCCACATCGCCCTCTTCGAGGAAGATGAAGCGGCGGGTCACCGGCAGCAGGGCCATCTGGTCGGAGGCGATGAAGTTCTCGCCGATGCCGCGGCCGATCACCAGGGGGGAGCCGGAACGGGCCACCACCACGCGGCTGTCGTCACGGCTGTCCATCACGACTGTGCCGTAGGCGCCGCGCAGTTGCTTCACCGTGACCTGCATGGCCGCCAGCAGGCTGGGGGCGGATTTCAGCTCGTGGTGCACCAGGTGGGCAATCACCTCGGTGTCGGTGTCGGAGCTGAACACATAGCCCAGCGCCTTGAGCTCTTCCCGCAGCTCTTCGTGGTTCTCGATGATGCCGTTGTGCACCACCACGATATGCTCGGAGACGTGGGGGTGAGCATTGCGCTCGGACGGCTCGCCATGGGTAGCCCAGCGGGTGTGGGCAATGCCGGTACCACCGTGGACGGACTGCTCCTCCAGTGCCTTGGCCAGCTCGGCTACCTTGCCGAGGCGACGCACCCGCTGCAGCGGCTGGTCGGCGCTGAACACGGCGACACCAGCCGAATCGTAGCCACGGTATTCCAGACGGCGCAGGCCCTCTACCAGGATTTCAGCCACATCACGTTGGGCGACGGCCCCGACGATGCCACACATAGACTTCTCCTTGAAACGTAAGACGTTAATTCGGTTGGATAATGGTTTGTTCAAATCACACGGCCACGGGGGCGCAAATCAGCGTGATCCCCCTGGCCTGAATCTGTTCTCTGGCCGCATTGCTCAGCCCCTCGTCGGTCACCAGGGTATGGATGCCGGACCAGGGCAGCTCGAGATTGGGGATCTTGCGGCCGATCTTCTCCGACTCCACCATGACGATGACCTCCCGCGACACTTCGGCCATGACCCGGGAGAGGCCCACCAGCTCGTTGAAGGTGGTGGTGCCCCGCTCCGGGTCGATGCCATCGGCACCGATGAAGAGCTGGTCGAAGTCATAGGAGCGCAGCACCTGCTCCGCCACCTGCCCCTGGAAAGATTCGGAATGGGGATCCCAGGTCCCGCCAGTCATCAGCAGGGTGGGCTCGTTTTCCAGCTCGCGCAGGGCACCAGCCACATTGAGGGAGTTGGTCATGACGATGAGGCCGCGCTTGTTGCCCAGCATGGGGATCATGGCGCTGGTGGTGCTGCCGCTGTCGATGATGACGCGGTTGTGATCGCGGATCCGCTCGGCGGCGGCGCGGGCAATGGCCAGCTTTCGATTCGAAACTTGTTCCGGGTTGCTGTCCACCACCATCTCGCTGGGGAGGGGAACGGCACCGCCGTAGCGACGCAGCAACAGGCCACCGGTCTCCAGCACCGCCAGATCTTTGCGGATGGTCACTTCGGAGGTGGCGAAGTGTTTGGCCAGGGCATCGACGCTGACTTCCCCCTGCTCCTGCACCAGACTCACTATGGTGTGACGGCGCTGCTGTGTGTTGCGTTTGGTCATCTTTAAATTTCGATTCGAAATAATGGCGAAATATTAATGCCTTTTCGGGAAAAATCAAACGGCAAATAGGATCCGATTTGGTTCGATGCCAGAATGAGGAGCCGATTTGCGACGAGGACGCCATGCAAAAACGACTCATCTGGCTGGTGGAAGATGAAGCCAGCATTGCCGATACCCTGATCTATGCCCTGCAGACCGATGGTTTCGAGGTGGAGTGGTTTCCCCTCGGTCAGCCGTTGCTGGCGCGACTGGAACAGACGCGACCGGATTTTTTGATCCTGGATGTGGGGCTACCGGACATCAGCGGTTTCGAACTGTGCAAGCGGGTGCGGGCACTGACCGATATTCCCCTGATGTTTCTCACCGCCCGCAGCGAGGAGATAGACAGGCTGATCGGGCTGGAGATAGGAGCAGACGACTATGTGGCCAAACCCTTCTCGCCCCGTGAGGTATGCGCCCGGGTGCGGGTCATCCTGCGCCGCAGCCAGCCCGCCCCCTACCAGCCGATACAGCCACTCGCCCTAGACGAGGAGCGGGCACGGATCTGCTTCCTGGGCCAGCCCCTGACGCTCACCCGCTATGAGTACCTGCTGCTCAAGACCCTGATGCTGGCGCCGGGTCGGGTCTACTCCCGCCAGCAGCTGATGGATCTGGTGTGGCAGGATGCGGAAGAGAGTCTGGATCGCACCGTCGACACCCACATCAAGACTCTGCGGGCCAAGCTGCGGGAGCGGGACCCTGACGCCAACCTGATCCTGACCCACCGCGGGCTGGGCTACAGTCTGGAGCTGGCATGAACTCGGGGTGGCCGGGCATCGGCAGGGGGATGAGATGAGAATCGGATTGCAACTGCTGTGCGGCCTGGTGCTGATCTTCGCCCTGGCCGCCTGGTTCGTGCTGGAGATCTTCGTCGAGGAGATCAAGCCCGGGGTACGCAGCGCCACCGAAGATACCCTGGTAGACATGGCGCAGATGCTGGCCCCCCTGGCCCTGGACGACATGCAGGAAGGAAAGATGGCGAATGGCCGGCTGGCCAGCGCCTTCGCCCGCCTCGAATCAGGGCAGGGGCTGGACAGACAATCCGTTGAGCCGGCCCGGCTGGGCAGACGGGTGCTCGATGCCCGCCAGATCCAGGCCCAGCGCCGCCAGATCGCCCTGCACGCCGAGCTGGGGGAAGGTCAGAAGCAGAAGTGGGATCCCCTGCTGGTGGAGCAGGCCCTTGGCAACCTGCTGGACAACGCCCTCGATTTCGCCCCCGCCGGCAGTACCCTGGTGCTGAGCGGCGCCATGGAGGAGGGGGGTTATTGCTTCCGGGTGCGGGATCAGGGGCCAGGCATTCCCGACTTTGCGCTGCCCAGGATTTTCGAGCGTTTCTACTCCCTGCCAAGGCCAGACAAGGGCAAGAGCAGCGGCCTCGGGCTCAGTTTTGCCATGGAGGTGGCACGCCAGCACGGCGGCCATCTTGCCCTTGCCAATCAGCCGGACGGGGGGGTGCTGGCCACACTCTGGCTGCCCGGCAACTGAGGACACTTCACACCAAGCACACAGAGCCGGGCTAAGCTGCACCTCCTCGATGACGACCTTCCCCGTCGATGCGCATTCGTATTAATCAAGGAGATAGATATGCCCCGTATGCTGTTGTCCGGTCTGCTTGCCGCCGGCCTCTTCTGTGCACTGCCTGCCAGCGCCGCTTCTGGCTGCATGCTGTTTGCCGATGGAACCGGCAAACCCGTCAGCACCCAGGGGGACTGTGCCGCCCAGTTGACCCCGGCCTCCACCTTCAAGATCCCGCTGGCACTGATGGGCTATGACAGCGGCTTCCTGGTGGATGAACAACTGCCGGCCCTGCCGTTCAAGGCCGGTGATCCTGATTTCCTGCCGGAGTGGAAACAGACCACCACCCCGAGCAGCTGGATGCAATTCTCGGTCATCTGGTACTCGCAGCGCCTCACCGAGTGGCTGGGAGAAGCTCGCTTCCAGCACTACGTGGACAGCTTCGACTACGGCAACCGGGATCTCGAAGGCAACCCGGGCAAGCACGACGGTCTGACCCAGGCCTGGCTCAGCACCAGCCTCGCCATCAGCCCCCAGGAGCAAGCCCGCTTCCTTGGCAAGATGGTGAGCGGCAAGCTGCCGGTCTCCGCCAAGACCCTGCGCCATACCGCCAACCTGATGCGTCAGCCCGACATCGACGGTTGGCAGATCCACGGCAAGACCGGCATGGGTTACCCCAAGCTGCTGGATGGCAGCCTGGACAGGGAGCAGCAGATCGGCTGGTTCGTCGGCTGGGCCAGCAAACAGGACAAGACGCTCATCTTCGTCCACACCGTTATCCAGACGCCGGGCAAGCAGTTCGCTTCCCTCAGGGCCAGGGAGGAGGTGTTCGCCGCCCTGCCGGCCCGGTTGAAGACACTCTGATGCCAGCAACACCGGCGCCTGGCGCCGGTTTTTTTATCCCCCTTCACCACCGCTTCACACTGCCCCATCCTCCCTTCACGCGACCCCGGCACACTCCCGTTCAACAACAAGGAGACGTGTCATGGTCAAACAGATTTTCACCCACAAGATCGCCCTGCTGCTGTTGCTCTGCCTGCTGATGATGATCCCGGTTCACGCCATCATGGAGCTGAATCGGGAGCGCCAGGCCTATCGCAGTCAGGCCATTCACAGCATCATGGCCAGCCACAGCGGGCCCCAGCGCCTGATGGGGCCCGTACTGGTGCAGCCCTATACCCGGGCCGTCACCGTCGAGCAGGATGGCAAACATTTCGTGCGCAAGGAGCAGGTCTATCGCTACCTGCTGCCCCAGAGGCTGGACGTGCGGGCCAGCATGGAGGTGACCCCGCGCAAGCTCGGCATCTATCAGGCCCAGATTTATCACAGTCGCCTCTCCCTCTCCGGCCTGATGCCCACCAGCCTGGCTGACAAGGGGCTGGTGGCCGGCAACCCGAACCTGAGCTTCGACCCGGCGGATCCCGCCCTGGTACCGGGCAAACCCTATCTCAGCCTGATCCTCTCCGATGCCCGGGGCATCAGCCGCGTACCCAAACTGCAATGGGGGGAGAAACGCATCCCGTTTGCCCCTGGTGCCCAGCTGGGGGACGGGCGAGTGGGGATCCATGCCCCGCTCGACGCCTTGCCAGACGAAGATGGCCGCTTTCACATCGAGCTGGATCTGCAGGGCATGAACGCGCTGGAAGTGGTGCCGCTCGGACAGGACAGCCGGTTTCACCTGAGCGGCAACTGGCCCCATCCCAATTTTCTCGGCGACTTTCTGCCCGGTGAACGCACCCTTGCGGATCAAGGGTTCGAGGCAAGCTGGCAGACCAGCTGGTTCGCCACCGACATGGAGAGCCGCTTCAACCGCATGATGAAGGGAGCGGGCACCAAACTGCCGTCATTCAGCGTCAGCCTGGTGCAACCGGTGGATCACTATCAGCTGAACGAGCGGGCCGCCAAATATGCCCTGCTGTTCATCGGCCTCACCTTCATCAACTTCTTCATGTTCGAGCTGCTCAAGGGGCTGCGGGTACACCCCATCCAGTACGCGCTGGTGGGCATGGGGCTGGCCATCTTCTATCTGGTGCTGCTGGCGCTGACCGAGCATCTCGGCTTTACCTGGGCCTATCTCATTGCCGCCCTGGCCAGTGTGGCCCTCAACGGCTTCTACCTGAGCCATGTGCTGGGCGGCCCGAAACAGGGCATGGGATTCGCCGCCCTGCTGGGGCTGGTCTACGCCATTCTGTTCGGGCTGCTGCAGGCCGAGGAGACAGCCCTGTTGCTCGGCGCCCTGCTGCTGTTCGCCACCCTGGCGCTGGTCATGGGGCTGACTCGCAAGCTCGACTGGTATCAGGTGATGGAGAGCAGTCCCTCCGCCACCGCATGGGCGGCCCCCCAGCCATCGACCAGTAACACCAGCCATCAGCCATAAGCAAAAAACCGGCGCCATCAGGCGCCGGTTTGCATTTCATTGATCGGGCATCACTTCTTCTTGACCGGACGGGGCCAGTTCGGAATGTGACGCTGGGGCACCCGGGTGATCACCAGCTCGTTCTCCGCCACGTCCTTGGTGATGGTCGAACCCGCCCCCAGGGTCGCCCCCTTGCCGATGCGCACCGGCGCCACCAGCTGGGTATCGGAGCCGACAAAGACGTCGTCCTCGATGATGGTCTGGAACTTGTTCACCCCGTCGTAGTTGCAGGTGATGGTGCCGGCACCGATATTCACCTTGGCACCGATCTCCGCATCCCCCAGATAGGTGAGGTGACCGCACTTGGAGCCCACCCCCAGCCGGGCCTTCTTCATCTCAACGAAGTTGCCGACGTGGGCATCCTGCTCCAGCACGGCGCCCGGGCGCAGCCGGGTGAAGGGACCAACCGAGCACTGATCCGCGATCTGTGCCCCTTCGATGACGGAGTAGGGTTTCACCTCGGTGTGGTCGCCAATCACGCAATCCTTCAGCACGCTGCCGGCCCCGATGCGCACATGGTTGCCGAGCACCACCTTGCCTTCGATGATGACGTTGACATCGATCACCACCTCTTCCCCGATCTCCAGGGTGCCCCGCAGATCGAAACGGGCGGGGTCGATCAGGGTGGCGCCAGCGATCATCAGCCGCTCGGCCTGCATCTGCTGGTAGCTGCGCTCGAGCTGGGCCAGCTGCACCCGGTTGTTGGCTCCTTCCACTTCCATGGCGCTGTCCGGGTGGACGGCGGCGATGGGGCAGTTGTCGGCATGGGCCATGGCAATCACGTCAGTCAGATAGAACTCGCCCTGGGCATTCTTGTTGTCCAGGCGGGAGAGCCAGCTGCGCAGCTGACCACCGTTGGCCACCAACACGCCGGTGTTCACCTCGCGGATGGCGAGCTGCTCGGCGTTGGCATCCTTCTGCTCGACAATGCCGACCACCTGGCCATTGTCGCGCACGATGCGGCCATAGCCGGTCGGGTTGTCCAGCACCACGGTTAGCAGGGCCATGCCATCGCTTGCCTTGGCGGCCAGCAGCCGTTGCAGGGTCTCCGGCTGGATCAGCGGGGTATCGCCGTAGAGCACCAGCACGTCGTCTTCGTCGTTCCAGAACGGGATGGCCTGGGCCACCGCGTGGCCGGTTCCCAGCTGCTGGGCCTGCAGTACCCAGTTCACATCTTCCGCGACGATCCGCTCCTTGAGCAGCTCGGCACCGTGGCCATAGACCAGGTGCAACTGTTCGGCACCAATCTGGCGAGCGGTATCGATCACATGGGAGACCATGGGCTTGTTGGCCACGGGGTGCAGCACCTTGGGGAGAACAGAACGCATACGAGTACCTTTACCCGCAGCCAGGATCACGACATTGAGAGACATAGCTAGCCTTTGAAACAGGTGGAAATACTGGGCGGAGTCTATCCAACGGGCAAAAAAAAAGCGACCCGAAGGTCGCTTTTTGCATCACCGTGATTAGCGGTAATTCTTTTTGACGATATCGATAACCCGCAGCTGGGCCATCGCTTTGGCCAGCTCGGCAGACGCCTGAGCATAGTCGATATCACCATGGGAGCTGTTGATCCGCTCTTCGGCACGACGCTTGGCTTCCTGGGCTTTCGCCTCATCCAGATCGTCTGCGCGAATGGCGGTATCGGCCAGCACGGTCACGGCTTCGGGTTGTACTTCCAGCATGCCGCCGGAGATGTACAGCACCTCTTCGCTACCATTTTGCTTGATCAAGCGGACCAGGCCCGGCTTGATGGCAGTCAGCAACGGAGCATGACCGTGGCGGAGACCCAGCTCACCTTCGGAGCCTGATACCTGGGCGGATTGCACGCGACCGGAAAACAGTTTTCCTTCGGCGCTCACCACATCCAGGTGAAAGGAGATCATCTCAGCCATGGGCCCTCCTATCGAGGCTTACAGTTTCTTGGACTTCTCGACGACTTCGTCGATGCCGCCAACCATGTAGAACGCCTGCTCCGGCAGATCGTCATACTCGCCCTTCAGGATGCCCTGGAAGCCACGGATGGTTTCCTTCAGCGGCACGTATTTGCCCGGAGAACCGGTAAATACTTCGGCCACGAAGAACGGCTGGGACAGGAAACGCTCGATCTTACGGGCACGGGCTACGGTCAGTTTGTCTTCTTCTGACAGTTCATCCATACCCAGGATGGCGATGATGTCCTTCAGCTCCTTGTAGCGCTGCAGTACGGTCTGAACGCCACGAGCGGTCTCGTAGTGCTCCTTGCCAACCACCAGCGGATCCAGCTGACGGGAGGTGGAGTCCAGCGGGTCAACGGCCGGGTAGATACCCAGTGCCGCGATCTGACGGGACAGTACGACGGTCGCATCCAGGTGGGCGAAGGTGGTCGCCGGAGACGGGTCGGTCAAGTCATCCGCAGGCACGTAAACGGCCTGTACGGAGGTGATGGAACCAGTCTTGGTGGAGGTGATGCGCTCTTGCAGAACACCCATCTCCTCGGCCAGGGTCGGCTGGTAACCTACTGCGGAGGGCATACGGCCCAGCAGTGCGGATACTTCGGTACCGGCCAGGGTGTAACGGTAGATGTTGTCCACGAAGAACAGCACGTCACGACCTTCGTCACGGAACTTCTCGGCCATGGTCAGGCCGGTCAGCGCCACGCGCAGACGGTTTCCGGGCGGCTCGTTCATCTGACCGTAAACCAGAGATACTTTGTCCAGTACGTTGGACTCCATCATCTCGTGGTAGAAGTCGTTACCCTCACGGGTACGCTCACCTACACCGGCGAACACGGAGTAACCGCTGTGCTCGATCGCGATGTTACGGATCAGCTCCATCATGTTGACGGTCTTGCCTACGCCGGCGCCGCCGAACAGACCAACCTTACCACCCTTGGCGAACGGACATACCAGGTCGATAACCTTGATGCCGGTCTCCAGCAGCTCGGTGCTGTTGGACTGATCTTCGTAGCTGGGGGCTTCGCGGTGGATGGACCAACGCTCTTCTTCGCCGATCGGACCCTTCTCGTCGATGGGGTCGCCCAGTACGTTCATGATACGGCCCAGGGTCGAGGTACCGACCGGTACCTGGATGGCCTTGCCGCTGTTAACTACTTCCAACCCACGACGCAGACCGTCGGAGGAACCCATGGTGATGCAACGCACGACGCCGCCGCCGATCTGTTGCTGAACTTCCAGTACCAGACCCTGGCCTTGGCCTTCGCTGACAACCTTCAGTGCATCGTACACCTGGGGCACGGCATTCTGCGGGAACTCGATGTCCACCACAGCGCCGATGATTTGGACGATGAAACCGTTACTCATGTCAAATCCTCTAAACCTTTGATAACCCTTGCCTTACACCGCAGCAGCACCGGAAACGATCTCTGTGAGCTCCTGGGTAATACTGGCCTGACGGGCCTTGTTGTATACCAGTTGCAGATCGTTAATCAGGTTGCCGGCGTTGTCAGTCGCGGCTTGCATGGCAACCATTCGGGCTGCCTGTTCACTTGCCAAGTTTTCTACCACACCCTGGTAGACCTGGGATTCGACGTAGCGAATCAGCAGGGTATCCAGCAGTTGCTTGGGATCCGGCTCATAGAGGTAGTCCCAGTGGTGCTTCTTGACGAGCTTGCTGTCTTCTGTTACGGGCAAAGGCAGCAGTTGATCGACTTTTGGTTGCTGAACCATGGTGTTGACGAACTTGTTGTACACCAGATACAGCCTGTCAATCTCACCGTTGTCGTAAGCCTTCAGCATGACCTTCACTGAACCGATCAGGTCATTGACGCTCGGGTTGTCACCCAGTCCGGAGACGTGGGCTTTCACCTTGGCGCCGTGCCGTTCAAAGAAGTTGGAGGCCTTGTTACCGATCAATGCCAGGTCAACCTTGGCACCTTTCGCGCTCCATTGCTTCATATCATTGAGGGCAGCCTTGAACAGGTTGATGTTCAGACCACCACACAGGCCACGGTCGGTGGAGACGACGATGTAACCCACTCGCTTCACCTCACGTTCGATGAGGTAGGGGTGCTTGTATTCCAAGTTCCCCTGAGCGATATGGCCGATCACCTTGCGCATGGTTTCAGCGTACGGACGGCTGGCAGACATGCGTTCCTGCGCACGGCGCATCTTGCTCGCTGCCACCATTTCCATAGCGCTGGTGATCTTCTGAGTGTTCTTCACACTCCCGATCTTGTTACGTATCTCTTTTGCGCCGGCCATCTCTTCTCTCCATCAGGTGGCAGCTTGCGCTGCCACACACGCTTACCAGGTCTGGGTTGCCTTGAAGTCATCCAGCAACGCAGTCAGCTTGCCAACGATCGCGTCGTTGTAGTCGGCCTTGGCATTGATTTCAGCCATCAGCTCGGCATGCTGGGTATTGGCGTAAGAGAGCAGAGCGGCTTCGAAGTCGACGATCTTGCTAAGTTCGACATCGGCGAGATAACCCTTCTCGGCGGCGAACAGCACCAGGGACTGCTGGGCCACGCTCATCGGAGAGTACTGCTTCTGCTTCATCAGCTCGGTGACTTTCTGACCGTGATCCAGCTGCTTGCGAGTGGCATCGTCCAGGTCGGAAGAGAACTGGGCAAATGCCGCCAGTTCACGGTACTGGGCCAGCGCGGTACGGATACCACCGGACAGCTTCTTGACGATCTTGGTCTGAGCAGCACCGCCCACACGGGATACGGAGATACCCGGGTCAACCGCCGGACGAATACCGGAGTTGAACAGCTGGGAGGTCAGGAAGATCTGGCCGTCGGTGATGGAGATCACGTTGGTCGGAACGAACGCGGAGACGTCACCGGCCTGGGTTTCGATGATCGGCAGGGCGGTCAGGGAACCGGTCTGGCCTTTCACGGCACCGTTGGTGAACTTCTCTACGTACTCGGCGTTGACGCGAGCAGCACGCTCCAGCAGACGGGAGTGCAGATAGAAGACGTCACCCGGGTAAGCTTCACGTCCAGGCGGACGGCGCAGCAGCAGGGAGATCTGGCGATAGGCAACGGCCTGCTTGGACAGGTCATCATAGATGATCAGTGCGTCTTCGCCGCGGTCACGGAAGTACTCGCCCATGGAGCAACCGGCGTAGGGAGCCAGGTACTGCAGAGCAGCCGCTTCGGAGGCAGAAGCCACGACCACGATGGTGTTGGCCAGGGCGCCGTGCTCTTCCAGCTTGCGCACCACGTTGGCGATGGTGGAGGCCTTCTGGCCGATCGCAACGTAGACGCACTTAATGCCGGAATCTTTCTGGTTGATGATGGTGTCGATGGCGATGGCGGTCTTACCAACCTGGCGGTCACCGATGATCAGCTCACGCTGGCCACGACCGATAGGGATCATGGCATCGATGGCTTTCAGACCGGTCTGGACTGGCTGGTCAACAGACTTACGCTCGATAACGCCCGGGGCGATCACTTCGATCGGCGAGAAGCCGTCGTTGTCTACCGGACCCTTACCGTCGATCGGCTGACCCAGGGTGTTGACCACCCGGCCCAACAGACCACGACCGACCGGCACTTCCAGAATGCGGCCGGTACCCTTTACCTTCATCCCTTCGGCCAGATCGGCATAGGGACCCATTACTACGGCACCAACGGAGTCACGCTCCAGGTTCAATGCCAGAGCGAAGCGGTTGCCCGGCAGCTCGATCATCTCACCCTGCATGGCATCGGCCAGACCGTGGATACGAATGATACCGTCGCTTACAGAAACGATGGTACCTTCGTTACGCGCTTCGCTTTTGACATCAAACTGCGCAATGCGCTGCTTGATCAGCTCGGCGATTTCAGTGGAATTCAGTTGCATGCTCTAATACCCCAATCAAGATTGCAGCGCATCGGCCATGCGATCCAGCTTACCGCGGACCGTGCCGTCGATAACGAGATCACCGGCCTTGATGAGCACCCCGGCCATCAAGGACGCATCTGTGCTGCAATTCAGCTTCACTTTGCGCGCGAGACGTTGTTCCAGAGAAGCCTGAATATTGGCTTTCTGCTGGTCGGTCAGTTCGATCGCCGAAATCACGTCAGCCTGAACTTCTTTGTCCAGTTCAGCCTTGAGCGCGACGAATTCGGCAACGACCGCCGGCAGCACACCCAAGCGACCATTCTCGGCCATCACCCGGATCAGGTTCTGACCGTGCTCGTTGAGCTGCTCACCGCAGACACCGACAAACAGCTTTGCCAGTTCTTCGGCAGCAACGGAGCCGTTTACCAGGCTGTGCATGGTCTCGTTTTCTGCCACCTGAGCGGCGAAATCGAGCATCTCCAGCCATTGGTCAACCGCCTTGTGCTCAACGGCAAACTCGAAAGCAGCCTTGGCGTAGGGGCGAGCGATTGTAGTCAGTTCAGACATAGCCCCGTTCCCGTTACAGTTCTGCTACCAGTTTGTCGACGATGTCGCTGTTGGCAGCCTGGTCGATTTGGCGTGCCAGGATCTTCTCTGCACCCGCGATGGCAAGAGCAGCAACCTGCTTGCGCAGTTCTTCTTTGGCACGATGACGTTCAGCTTCGATCTCTGCACGGCCCTGAGCCAGGATTTTCTCCCGCTCAGCTTGGGCTCCGACAGCGGCCTCATCAATGATCTGGGCCTTGCGTTTGTTGGCCTGATCGATGATTTCAGCAGCCTGAAGCTTGGCTTCTTTCAGCTGATCGGTGGCGTTGGCCTTGGCCAGCTCCAGATCTTTCTTGGCACGCTCTGCAGAAGAGAGGCCGTCAGCGATTTCTTTCTGACGGGCTTCGATGGCAGCCATCAGCGGCGGCCATACGTACTTCATGCAAAACACTACGAAGATGAAAAAAGCAACTGCTTGGCCGAGGAGGGTGGCGTTGATATTCACAGCCGATGTCCTCTTTAGTTAGTTAATGGGTTCTGCGTGAGTCGTAATGACTTAGGCAACCGCAAACATCACATACAGACCCAGACCAACGGCGATCATCGGGATCGCATCCACCAGACCCATCACGATGAAGAACTGGGTACGCAGAACAGGGATCAGGTCAGGTTGACGAGCTGCACCTTCCAGGAACTTGCCACCCAGGATACCGATACCGATGGAGGCGCCGATAGCCGCCAGACCCATCATCATTGCAGCAGCGATGTACAGCAGGTCCATGTTCAAGTTTTCCATGAGGATCTCCATTTATTTAGATGTAATTGATTGTATAAAAAGGATTATTTGAGTTGCATCAACCATGGTCTTCCTGCGCCATCGACAGATAGACGATGGTCAGAACCATGAAGATAAACGCCTGCAAAGTGATGATCAGGATGTGGAAGATTGCCCAAGGCACGGACAGGATCCACTGTGACCACCAGGGTAACAAACCCGCAATCAGGATGAAGATCAGTTCGCCAGCATACATGTTGCCGAACAGTCGCAGACCCAATGAAACAGGCTTGGAAATCAACGTGACGGTTTCAAGGATGAAGTTAACCGGGATGGCAGCAGGGTGGTTGAAAGGCTGAAGCGTCAGCTCCTTCACGAACCCGCTGATACCCTTGACCTTGATGCTGTAGTACAGGATCAAGAAGAACACGCCCAAAGCCATGGACATGGTGATGTTAACGTCAGCAGAGGGAACCACACGCAGATAGGGAACACCCATCAACTGTGCAGCGTGAGGGATAAAGTCAACGGGGATCAGGTCCATGAAGTTCATCAGGAAGATCCACACGAACACCGTCAGGGCCAAAGGTGCGATGACCTTGTTGCGACCATGAAAGATGTCCTTGACGTTACCATTCACAAACTCGACCAGCATCTCCACAAAGCACTGCAGCTTACCGGGCACACCGCTGGTGGCCTTGACGGCAACCTTGCGGAACAACCAGATAAACAGGGCGCCTAGCACGACGGAAAATATCATGGAATCGATATTCACCGTCCAGAACCCGGACCCTACCTGCAGGTGGGTCAGGTGGTGGGAGATATATCCCTGAGGAGTCAGGACTTCTCCGGTTGCAGACATGAGTTTTCCTAATAGTGGTTGTTAAGCGTGAATGAAACTATCCACTGTACAACGAGGGCGAGGATATAAGTGGCGAAGAACGAGGCGGTGTCGACCTCAATCCCGGCGCCAAACAGCAGGGCGAAAAGTCCTGTTGTAGTAATGAGCTTAATCCCTGCCCCACCATAAAAGTCCCGCAAAACCAGGCCTACGCTCTCTTTCGTCACCTTGCGGCGCAGAACCCAGAGCGTGAACAGGGCTTGAGGAACCCAGTACATCCCCCCTCCGTAGAGAGAGGATTGTCCGGCGAACTCTCCCGCCTGATAAAACCAGACGGTGGCGATCGCCAGGATCAGGACCAGCTGACAAACGAGCATAGCCAAGGCCAGCGTCAAACCTTCCAAGGCTATTTTCTGCTTCACCAACCTACCCCTGAACATTACAGAACTGTAAAAAATCGGGATCCGAAGACCCCAGGTTCACAGCTCGAAAAGCCGGTCAAATTATACCCGTGAAGACGGCTATTGCAACATGGCAAAAATCCTTAATTTTTGCGGCTTTCCGCGCGAAATTAAGGTTATGTTCATATCGAAAGTAATGGATGTTTTATTACTACAAAAAGCGTAAAAATCACGATTCTGACAGGCCAAAATAGCCCAATACCCGGTCCAAATCTGCCAAGTTATCGTAACTTATTACTAACTTGCCGCTATCTTTCTTACCCGGCTGAAGTTGCACCTGATTGCCAATTTTTTCAGAAATCTGGCGCTCGAGATAACCAAACTGCGGATCGCGGACGGGTTCAACCCTGGTTTTTGCCGGTTCCAGTGCTTTTTGCACCAGCTTCTCGGTATCTCGCACTGTCAGCCCCTTCTGGGCCACCAGTTTGGCCAGCTCTGACTGGGCCTGGCCGCTCAGGGCCAGCAGGGCACGGGCATGCCCCATGTCGAGGTCGCCGTGTTCCACGAAGCGCTTCACGTCCTCGTTGAGCTGGTTGAGACGCAGCAGGTTGGTTACCGTGGTGCGGGACTTGCCTACCGCCTCGGCAACCTGCTGGTGAGTCAGTTCGAACTCCGTCAGCAGGCGCTGAAGGGCGACGGCCTCCTCGATGGCGTTGAGATCTTCACGCTGGATGTTCTCGATGAGTGCGATGGCGACGGCCGCCTCGTCGGCGACATCCTTGACCAGGCAGGGCACCACTTCGAGACGGGCCAGCTGGGAGGCGCGCCAGCGGCGTTCACCAGCAATGATTTCGAAACGGTTTTCACCGATGGAGCGAACCACGATGGGCTGGATCACCCCTTGTGCACGGATGGAGTTGGCCAGCTCCTCCAGCGCATCCTGGGACATATCCTTGCGCGGTTGGTATTTGCCGGACTGCAGCCACTCCACCGGCAGCTTGCGCAATTCCCCCTGATTGGTCGGGGCCATGGCCTGTTCGGTGCGCTGGTCGCTCATCACCTGTTTCTGGCGGGCGGCCGTGCTGGTGCTGAGCAGGGCGTCCAGCCCCTTGCCCAGCCCACGTTTCTTCGGCGTCATATGCTCTCTCGATCTGCGGTGAGCGGCTGGGACTCCTGCTCCTGGCGGCGCAGGATCTCGCCAGCCAGGGCCAGATAGGCCTTGGCCCCCACCGATGATTTGTCATAGTGCATGGCTGGCGCGCCAAAGCTCGGCGCCTCCGCCAGTCTTACGTTGCGGGGAATGATGGTGCGATAGACCTTGTCCCCGAAATGCTGTTTCAGCTGATCGGACACATCATTGGCCAGCCGGTTGCGATGATCGAACATGGTGCGCAGCACCCCTTCGATCTTGAGCTCCGGATTGACCACGGCTGCCAGCTTGCTGATGGTGTCCACCAGGGCGGTCAGCCCTTCCAGCGCATAGTATTCGCACTGCATGGGCACCAGCACGGAGTCGGCGGCGGCCATGGCGTTCACCGTCAGCATGTTGAGAGAAGGCGGGCAGTCGATGAAGACGTAGTCGTACTTGTCCCTGACCGAGGCCAGGGCGTTGCGCAGGCGGATCTCGCGGGCAAAAAACTCCATCAGGCGGATTTCTGCCGCGGTCACGTCGGCATTGGCGGCGATCAGGTGATAGCCTCCCGAGGTTTCGGGGATGATCACCTCGCCGATGGGGGCATCTTCGATCAGCAGTTCATAGGCGGTGCGCTCGACATCGTACTTGTCGACGCCACTGCCCATGGTGGCATTGCCCTGCGGATCCAGATCGATCACCAGCACCTTGCGCCGGGTAGCGGCCATGGAGGCGGCCAGATTCACACAGGTGGTGGTTTTACCCACTCCACCCTTCTGGTTGGCTATGGCAATGACTTTTCCCACACTGTCCCCTAAATGAATGCGGCGGCCCTATTCGGGCTGGATGGCTTTAAACTCCAGCAGATGGCGTTCGCCTTCCAGTTCCGGCACCACCAGCTTGTGGGTGGCAACCAGACGAATGCTGTCAGGCAACTGTGCCAGCTCCTGCTCGGGGTATTGTCCCTTGAGCGCCAGGAAGCTGCCCTCGGGTGACGGCAGATGATGACACCAGCTCAGCATGTCCTCCAGGGAGGCGAAAGCCCGGCTCAGTACACCATCAAATCCGGTCTCGGGTTGATACTCCTCCACCCGGGATTTGACGGGGGTCACATTGGTCAACCCCAGCTCCAGGATCACCTGGCGGATGAAGTTGATCCGCTTGCCCAGGCTGTCAAGCAGCACGAACTGTTTGTCCGGATTGATGATGGCCAGCGGCAGTCCGGGCAGACCCGGACCCGTTCCCACATCGATGAAGCGTTCACCGTGCAGGTGAGGACTCACCACCAGGCTGTCGAGGATATGCTTGACCAGCATGGCGTCAGGATCTCGCACCGAGGTGAGATTGTAAGCCTTGTTCCACTTGTGCAGCAACTCGACCAACTGCACCAACTGGGTCTTCTGGGTTTCGGTGATAACAATTCCGGCCTGCATGAGCAGGCCGTTCAATCTTTGCAGCATGTTGTCCAACGGGGAATTCCTCAGGCGGTTTTACGCAGCAGGCCGTGTTTCTTCAGGTGCACCAGCAAGATGGAGATGGCGGCAGGGGTGATGCCGGAGATGCGGGACGCCTGACCAATGGTCTCTGGCTTGGCATCGTTGAGCTTGGCGATCACCTCGTTGGAGAGACCGTTCACGTCGCGGTAGTTCATGTCCAGCGGCAGCAGGGTGTTTTCGTTGCGCAGCTGTTTCTCCACCTCGTCGTGCTGACGCTCGATGTAACCGGCGTACTTGATCTGGATCTCCACCTGATCCGCGGCAGCCGCATCGGTCAATGCAGGCCCTACACCCTCGATGGCCATCAGGGCATCGTAGGTCACCTCGGGGCGACGCAGCAGCTCTTCCAGGCTCTGCTCCCGGGTCAGGGGAGTGTTGACCAGGGCGTTGACGGCCTCCAGAGACGGATGCTGCGGGTGGATCCAGGTCGAGCGCATGCGCTGACGTTCCTGCTCCACCTGTTCCACCTTGGCATTGAACAGGTTCCAGCGATGATCATCCACCAGACCCAGCTCGCGGCCGATGGCGGTCAGGCGCAGATCCGCGTTGTCTTCCCGCAGCAGCAGGCGATATTCGGCACGGCTGGTGAACATGCGATAGGGTTCGCGGGTCCCCAGTGTGGAGAGATCGTCCATCATCACGCCCATGTAGGCCTGATCCCGGCGTGGGTGCCAGGCTTCCTTGCCCTGGGCGCGCAAGCCCGCGTTCAGACCAGCCATCAAGCCCTGGGCAGCGGCCTCTTCATAGCCGGTGGTGCCGTTGATCTGGCCGGCGAAGAAGAGGTTCTCGATGCACTTGCTCTCCATGTTGGCCTTGAGATCCCGCGGATCGAAGAAATCGTACTCGATGGCGTAGCCAGGGCGGGTGATATGGGCATTCTCGAAGCCACGGATCGACCGGACGATCTGCACCTGCACGTCGAACGGCAGGCTGGTGGAGATCCCGTTCGGGTAGAGCTCGTGGGTGGTCAGGCCTTCCGGTTCCACAAAGATCTGGTGCGCCGTCTTGTCGGCAAAGCGGGTGATCTTGTCCTCGATCGACGGGCAGTAGCGCGGGCCTATCCCCTCGATCACCCCGGCGTACATGGGGCTGCGATCCAGGTTGTTGCGGATCACCTCGTGGGTCTGCTCATTGGTATGGGTCACGTAGCAAGGCATCTGGCGCGGATGCTGGCTGGCGTTACCGATGAAGGAGAAGACCGGGCGAGGATCGTCACCATGTTGCTGCTGCATCACGGAAAAATCGACGGTGCGTGCATCGATGCGTGGTGGCGTGCCCGTCTTGAGGCGATCGATGCGCAGCGGCATTTCACGCAGGCGCTGAGCGAGGGCAATAGAGGGAGGATCCCCGGCGCGACCCCCTTTGTAGTTCTCCATGCCGATGTGGATCAGACCATTGAGGAAGGTGCCAACGGTCAGTACGACCGTCTTGCCGCTGATGCGGATCCCGCTCTGGGTAACGACCCCGGCGACGCGATCCCCGTCCATGACCAGATCGTCGCAGGCCTGCTGGAAGATCTTCAGGTTCGGGTAGTTCTCCAGGGTCTGACGCACCACAGCCTTGTACAGCAGGCGATCCGCCTGGGCACGGGTAGCCCGCACTGCAGGGCCCTTGGAAGAGTTGAGCGTGCGGAACTGGATCCCGCCGAGATCGATGGCCTGCGCCATGATCCCGCCAAGGGCGTCGACTTCCTTGACCAGGTGTCCCTTGCCGATCCCGCCGATCGCCGGATTGCAGGACATATGCCCCAGCGTATCTATGTTGTGGGTGAGCAACAGGGTATTGAGACCCATGCGGGCTGCCGCTGTTGCTGCTTCGGTTCCTGCATGACCGCCACCGACGACGATCACATCAAATTGTTCATGGTATTGCATTGGGGATCACCTTGATCTGCACGCCTGAAGATCTTTGTTTGCCTGGTCTGAAGGGCGGATCATTCTATCTGTTTAGCATCCGGAGGGGAACGTCTACTTCAGGATCAGTATGGATCAGGGATCGGTTAAATAGATCTTAAGGATCTTTAGATCGATCTTTTATTGGATCTTTTATTAGGATCCGCGACTTCTGTTGATAAGGCATTTTTGATCATAAAGATCATTCGGTTAAGGTCGATCGCTGCTTGTGGAAAAGCTTGGATCCAGAGGGGGCGAACGGGGGGATAACATGGGTTTTTATACACAGATACATGGTCGACAAGATCTAATACATGAATAACTATAGGTTTTGCAGAGCTTAGCACCTAAGTTATACACAATTATCCGAGCTCATGTGGGGAGCTCTCGGGAAAAACTTATCCGGATCCACCTGTTAATAACCTGGTGGATAGGGATCTGGGGATAACCAGGGAGATCGGGGGTCGTGACCGGATCTCCCTGGCCCTGATCAGCTGATCAAGGTCATCCAGTCGTGGATCCAGGTTTCTGCGGCATCTTCCGGGATCTCGTGCTGGGTGACGTCTATCTCCAGGAGATCCCCCAGTCGGCTGGCACCGCACCCGGCCAGCAGCCGATCTAACGTCTTGCCGCCCTGGCAGAAGGTGTCATAACTGCGATCCCCCAGGGCGATCACTCCGTACTTGAAGGCGGCGAGATCCGGCTGCTGTTCGGCAAGATCCCGGGCAAAGGGCTGCAGATTGTCGGGTACATCCCCCGCACCATGGGTGGAAGTGACCACCAGCACGATGGCTTCTGGTTCGGTCAGGATCCTGGACAGGCTGGCGGGGTTGTGGATCTCCGCCTGGTGGCCCGCCTGTTCAAGCAGGCCGACCACATGATCTGCGACATATTCGGAGGCCCCCAGCATGGAGCCGACGACGAGGTTGAGTTTGGCCATGGAATGGATCCTGATGTCATCGAAAAAGTGAAGAGCGGGGATCTTACCGCCAAAGCATGTGGATAAATATGGATAAAGCTTGGGGATAAGGATCCTGCCCACTTTTTTGCAGCCAAAACCGGCCTCGTGGCCGTCGTGGCGCCTTCTTTCCGCCTGTTGCGACCTCATCGCACCTTTCGTTGTCAAACGACACTTCAAAACATCAATTAACAATGCAGATGCAAATGATTAGCAATTATTGAATCGATTCGATCACGGCACCTGTAGTAGCATGGCGCTGCTTTATTCGCCTGAGGCGCCGGGCTGACCGGTCCAATTGGGCACCCATAATAAGAAATCAAACATAACTTATTGATATTTGAGACACTTATATGATTGCGCAAAAAAATACCCCGAATGCCGTGATGCGAAAGAGAGGCGCACAGCTGCTGCCGCTCTCCTGTCTGCTGGCGTCCCTGCCCGTGTTGGCGGCGGAACAGGCGGATAAAGAGTTGCCCAAGGCGGGCGAAACCATGGTCGTGACCGGGACCGCCATGAAGGTCGAGGTCCCCATGGCAGAGACCCCCCGTGCCGTTTCCGTGGTCAATCGCGAAGAGCTGGACCAGCACGCTGTACTCAAGCTAGACGAGTCCCTGCGCTATCGCTCCGGCGTCCTGTCTCAGTCCTATGGTTCGGACACGGATGCTGACTGGTTCAAGGTTCGCGGCTTCGATGCGGCTTCTTACCTGGATGGCAACCGCCTGTTCAGCACCGGTTACTATGTCTGGACCCCGGAGCCCTTCGGCCTTGAGAGCGTGGAAGTGCTCAAAGGCCCGGCCTCCATTCTGTATGGCGAAGCCCCTCCCGGAGGCGTCATCAACGCCATCAGCAAGCGTCCGACCGCGACCCCGCAGGGACTGGTGAACCTGCAACTGGGCAACCGGGATCTGCGCCAGGTCGGGGTGGATGTCTCCGACACCCTTACCGACAACAGCCGGTATCGTCTGGTGGCCCTCTACAACGAGCGGGACGGCGTGCTGGACGGCACCTACAACGAGCGTGCCTATCTGGCGCCGAGCGTGACCCTGGATATTTCGGATCGCACCACGCTGACGCTGCTCTCCAGCTTCAAGCACGATGAAGGGGTGCCGACCAACGGCTTCTTCCCGGTCTATGGCACCCTGAATACCTCCGGCGGCCAGATCGATCCCTCCACCAACCTGAGCCAGCCGGATTACGATCGCAATCGCAATACCCAGATCTCCGCCGGGTACGAGCTGGCCCACCAGCTCAACCAGACCTGGGAGTTCAAGCAGAACGTTCGCTTCAACTACAACGATCTGCTGCTGCGCCAGACCTATATCTTCCCGACCTATGAAGGCACCACCGCCTACCGCGGCCTGGTCTACCGGGATGGGGATACCAAGAGCGCCACCATGGACAACCAGATGGTGGGCTACTGGAACACCGACAGCACGGAGCAGACTCTGCTGCTGGGGGTGGATCTGCAGCGCCATGTGAATGAAGGCCAGGAAGCCGACAACTATGGCATGGGCGCCATCAACACCATGAACCCGGATTACAGCGGTTTCCCCGGTTTTGATGAATCCACCGCGACCCACCAGAAGAGCACCAAGGGTCAGAGCGGCCTCTATGCCCAGCACCAGATCCGCTGGGATGATCGCTGGCTGCTGACCGCGGGCGGTCGTTTCGATTACGTGGAAACCCACAACATCAGCGAAGCCAAGAGCAAGAACGAGAAACAGTACGACGACAACCTCTCTCTCTCCGGCAGCCTGATGTACCTGGCCGACAACGGTCTCTCCCCTTACTTCGCCTATGCGGAATCCTTCGAAGTGCTGCCGGGGATAGACCCCAACACCGGCAACTCCTACAAGCCGCTGGAAGGCAAGCTCTACGAGACCGGGGTCAAGTACGCACCCAGCTTCCTCGATGGCTACATCAACCTGGCGCTGTTCGATCTGGAGCAGACCAACTCCCTGGTCTCTACCGGCTCCGGCCAGCAGACCCAGGCCGGTGAAGTGACCTCCCAGGGGGTCGAGCTGGAAGGAAGCGTGCATGCCACCGAGGCGTTGCGCCTGACCGCTGCATATACCTATACCGATGCCAAGACCAACGACACCGGCAACGGCGATCGTCGTGCGAGCCTGATCCCGCGCCACCAGGCCTCCTTCTGGGGCAACTACAAGGTGCAGCAGGGCCCGGTATCCGGTCTTGAGCTGGGTTCCGGCGTGCGCTATGTGGGTTCCAGCGTCGGCATCGGCGCGGTGAATGCGGACTACACCCCCATCTATGGTTCCGCCCAGGTACCTGCACACACCGTATGGGATGCGATGATCGGGTATGACTTTGCCAAGAACTGGCGTGCCCAGATCAACGTCAACAACCTGCTGAACGACACCTATGTGGCGAGCTGCGACTACTACTGCTACTACGGCGAGCCGCGCAGCATAGTCGGCACCGTCAACTACCGCTGGTAAGCGACAGGCCGGGCGGGGGCGAAGGCTCCCGCCCTCCTTCCATTCATCTACAGGCCTGTCATGGAACTCTTGTCACTGGTTTATCGCCAATACCGTTGGCCCTTCATCGCCATTACCCTGCTCAGCCTGCTGAGTGCTGTCAGCGGGATAGGCGTCATTGCCTTCATCAATCAATCACTTATCGAATCAGTCGGGGATCCGCTGCCGATCCTGGGTCAGCTTGTCGGCCTTGTCTTGCTGTTGCTGGTGATCACGCTCGGATCCCAACTTGCCCTGACCACCCTGGGTCACCATTTCGTCTACCGGTTGCGTGGCCGCCTGCTCAAGCAACTGCTGGATACCGACGTCGCCCGTCTGCGTCAAATAGGGCAGGGGCCGCTCCTGGCCTCCCTTTCCAGCGACATCGGTCAGATCACCATCGCCTTCGTGCGCCTGCCGGAACTGGTACAGGGTCTGGTGCTCACCCTGGGCTCCATCATCTACCTTGGCCTGCTCTCTCCCGCCTTGCTCGGTGTTACCGCCCTCTGGGTCACCGTGACCATGGTGGTGGGCTGGCTGCTGGTGAACCGGGTCTATCGCCACCTGGCGCACATGCGCCAGGCCGAAGACAGGCTCTACCAGAACTACCAGTCCATCATCGCCGGGTGCAAGGAGCTGGCGCTCAACCGCGAGCGTGCCCACTTCGTCTACCACCAGCTCTATGAGCAGAATGCCCGGGACTACCGGGAGCAGATCATCCGCGCCGATACCTACCACCTGAGCGCGGTGAACTGGTCGAACATCATGATGCTGGGTGCCATCGGCCTGGTCTTCTTCCTGGCCAACGGGCTGGGCTGGGCCAACACCAATGTGGCCGCCACCTTCGCCCTGACCCTGTTGTTCCTGCGCACTCCCTTGCTGCAAGGCATCGGAGCCCTGCCGACCCTGATCGCCGCCCAGGTGGCGTTCGACAAGATAGCTGCCCTCAATCTGACAGAGCCGGACGAAGCGTTCCCGTTGCCGCCTGCGTCTCGCCCCTGGCAGCGCATCGAGCTGGATCAGGTGAGCTTTCACTACCAGGGGGAGGGCGGTTTCTCCGTGGGCCCCATCAATCTGGTGATCGAGCGGGGGGAGCAGATATTCCTCATCGGTGGCAATGGCTCCGGCAAGTCGACCCTGGCCATGCTGCTGACCGGGCTCTATCAACCGGTCTCTGGCCGGATCCTGCTGGATGGGGAGCCGGTCACCGATCGCAACGGCTATCTGGGGCTCTTCTCCGCCATCTTCACCGACTACCACCTGTTCCAGCATTTGCTGGGGCCCGAGCCGAAAGAGGCGCTGGTCGCCGAGTGGCTTGAGCGGTTGCAGATGGGCAGCAAGCTTGCCATCGAGGATGGCTTCATCGCCGATATCGACCTCTCCCAGGGCCAGCGCAAGCGGGTCGCCCTGCTGCTGGCCCTGGCAGAGCAGCGGGAGGTGATGCTGTTCGACGAGTGGGCCGCGGATCAGGATCCCCAGTTCCGCCGCATCTTCTATCAGGTGCTGTTGCCGCGTCTCAAGGAGATGGGCAAGACGGTGATCGCCATCAGCCACGACGATCACTACTTCTCTCTGGCCGATCGCCTGCTGGAGATGCGCCAGGGCCGCCTCACCGAACTGACCGGCGAGCAGCGCGAGCAGGTGAGCCGGGATGCGGTCGCCCATCTGGATGGCAAGGTGCCGGCCTGATGCTGGCACCGATGAGACTGGCAGCAAGCCAGCACAGGAATTGCTTATGTTCGAGATGAAATCCGCCAGCTTCGCGGTCAATGACCGCACGCTGCTGCACCCCACCAGCCTTCGCTTCGAGCAAGGTCGGGTCTATGGCCTCATCGGCCACAACGGGTCGGGCAAATCGACCCTGATCAAGCTGCTGGCGCGCCAGCAACCCCACAGCGGCGGGGAGATCCTGTTCGATGACCAGCCGTTGTCTGCCTGGGGCAACCGGGAGTTTGCCCGTCAGGTGGCCTATCTGCCCCAGCACCTGCCGAGTGCCGAAAACCTGCTCGGCCGCGAACTGGTGGAGATGGGGCGCTACCCCTGGCGCGGCCTGCTGGGCCGGATGGGAGCGGAAGATCACCGTCAGGTGGAACGGGCCATCGCCCTGACCCACACCGAACGCTTTGCCGATCGGCTGGTGGATACCCTCTCCGGCGGTGAGCGGGGGCGAGTCTGGCTCGCCATGCTGCTGGCTCAGGAGAGCCGTTTCATCCTGCTGGACGAGCCGCTGGCCGCCCTGGACGTGGCCCATCAGGTGGAGGTGCTCACGCTCGTCAAGCAGCTCAGCCGCCAGCTCAACCTCGGGGTCATCATCGTCATTCACGACATCAACATGGCCTCCCGTTTCTGCGATCGGCTGGTGGCGCTGCACTCCGGCCGTCTGCTGACCCACGGCGAGCCCGAACAGATCATGACAGGGGAGACCCTGAACGCCATCTATGGCATCCCCATGGAGGTCATTCGCCATCCGGCCCATGACCACGCCATCGCTATCGTCTGACCGGGGGCCGCTCTTGAACCGTTTATTGAAGATGGCGCCCTGTCTGCTCAGTCTGCTGCTGCCCCTGGCAGGGGAGGCCGGGCAGCTTGTCACCGCCACCAGCGCCACGCCCCGCATCGCCACCGTCGACTGGACCATAGCCGAAACCCTGCTGGCGCTCGGAGTGACACCGATGGCGGTGGGGGATGTGGCCCCCTATCGCGCCTGGGTCGGTGAACCCCAGCTTCCTGCCGGGGTGATCGATATCGGGCTGCGTGCCCAACCCAACCGGGAACTGCTGGCGGAGCTCAAACCGGATCTTATTCTCATCTCGCCGCTGGCGGCCCCCTTGGCGCCGACCCTCTCCCGCATCGCGCCGGTGCACTCCATCGCCCTGTATGAACCTGGCACCGATCTGTGGCAGCGACTGCGGGAAGCGACCCTGACCATAGCCGCCCTGGTCAACAAAGAGGCGGAGGCCGAACGCCAGCTCGCCGCGCTGGAGCTGGATCTGGCACAGATGCAGGCGGCGCAGACCGCCGATCTGCTCCCCTTGCTGGTGGTGCAATTCATTGATGAGCGCCATGTGCGGGTGTTTGGCCGTGGCAGCCTGTTCGAGGCAGTGATGCAGCGCCTCGGCCTTCGCAACGCCTGGCAGGGAGAGACCAATGCCTGGGGATTCTCGGTCGCGAGCCTGGAGCAGTTTCTCGGGATGCCGGAGGCCAGGCTGGTGGTGGTGGACCCCGTGCCCGTAGGAGTTGGTGAAAAACTTCAGGAGCCTGGATTGTGGCAGCATCTCCCGCTGGTACAGAACAATCCGGTGATCCATCTGCCTGCGACATGGAGTTTTGGTGGCATATTGGCGGCCCGCCGCTTCGCCACCCTGCTGGACGGTGTCTTGCGGGAGCAGGCTGTCCACAGAGCAACCGGGGGATCAAATCAATGAGCTCTTCTCTTTCTTCGCCCCTGCTGCGCCCGGGTCTCTGCCTGTTGGTGCTGACACTGGGGCTGGCTTGCGCCGAGCTGGCGCGTCAACTACCGGGGGCGCTCTGGTGGCAGGCCCTGTTCTCCCCCGAGCTGGACGATGCCCGCCAGGCGGTGGTCCATTTCAGCTGGCTGCCGCGCCTTGCCATTTGTCTGCTGGCCGGTGCCGCCCTCGGGCTCGCCGGTACCCTGATGCAGCAGGTGCTGCGCAATCCCCTGGCCTCGCCCACCACCCTGGGGGTGGCCTCCGGCGCCCAGCTGGCGCTGATGATGGTGACCCTGCTCGCCCCCTCCTGGCTGCTGATCGGGCGGGAGTGGATCGCCATGGCCGGGGGAAGCCTGGCCATGGGGCTGGTCTTCGCCCTGGCCTGGCGCCGTCAGCTCAATCCCGTGGTCATCGTCTTTGCAGGGCTGGTGATCAACCTCTATCTGGCCGCCATCAGCATGGGATTGCTGCTGTTCTTCCAGGAGGAGCTCAAAGGGTTGCTGGTGTGGGGGAGCGGATCTCTGGCCCAGAACAGCTGGAGCGGCGTCGGCTATCTGCTGCCACGGTTGCTGCTGGCCGCGATGCTGGCGGCGGTGCTGGTGCGCCCGCTGGCAGTGCTGGAGCTGGACGATGCCAGCGCTCGCAGCCTGGGGGTCTCTCTCAAGCACCTGAGATTCGCCGGCCTCGGCCTCGCGGTCTTCATCACCGCCTGCGTGGTGAGCGTGGTGGGGCTGATCGGTTTTATCGGGCTGGCGGCGCCCGCCATGGTGCGGCTGCTGGGGGTCAGAAAACTGGCCCAGCGGCTGCTGTGGGCGCCCATCCTCGGCGCCCTGTTGCTGGCGGCCACCGATCTGCTGCTGCAGACCCTGAGCCGGTTCTGGCCTGTGCTGATCCCGACCGGCGCCATGACGGCCCTGTTGGGGGCGCCGCTGCTGCTCTGGCTGATCCCGCGTCTTGGTATCAAGCAGAGTTCACCTAAGGCGAACTCCTCCCTGCAGTTGGCCCGCCATCCGGCGCCAACTCGCCTTGTCGGCCTGATGGTGTTGGGGCTGGCTGCGGCGGTGATCGCCTCCCTGTTGTTTGGGCAGGGAATGGGCGGCTGGGGCTGGCCGAGCTGGCTGCGGTGGCAGGCCCAGCTGGAGTGGCGCTTGCCGCGCACGCTGGCAGCGGGTGCCGCAGGCGTGTTGCTGGCGCTGGCTGGCACCTTGTTGCAGCGAGTCAGCAACAACCCCATGGCGAGCCCCGAACTGCTGGGGGTGAGCGGTGGCACCTTCATGGGGGTGATTGCGGCGGCCCTGTTGCTGCCCGCCTTGCCGCTGCCCATGATGCTGCTGGGGGGGCTGGTGGGCGCCTTCGCCTGCCTGTTGCTGCTGGTGCTTATCAACCGGCGCAACGGCTTCCAGCCGGAGCGGATACTGCTGTCTGGCATCGCCATCACGGCGCTGTTTGAGCCGTTGCAGGCCATCGCCCTGGCCAACGGCGACCTGCGGGTGCAGCAACTGCTCTCCTGGATGTCCGGCTCCACCTATTACGTCACCCAGCCGGTGGCCCTTGCCCTGGTGGTGTTGGCGCTGCTGATGCTGGCAGCCTGCCTGCTGGTGAGCCGCTGGCTCGATCTCATGCCCATGGGGCCGGCGGTAGCGACGGCTCTGGGGATCCATCTCGGCCGTGCCCAGCTCACCATCCTGCTGCTGGTGGCCGTGCTCACCGCCAGTGCCACCATGGTGATAGGCCCGCTCTCCTTTGCCGGTCTGCTGGCGCCGCACCTGGCCAGATTGATGGGGCTGGTGAGGGCGCGCTGGCACCTGCTCGGCGCCGCAGGCTGTGGCGCTTTGCTGATGGTGTCGGCGGACTGGATCGGCCAGCAGATCCTCTTTCCCCAGGAGGTGCCCGTCGGTCTGGTCTCCACCCTGTTAGGGGGTGCTTACTTCATGTGGTGCCTGCGCCGCCTCTAGGTCGGTGGATGAAAAGCGCACAAAAAAGCCCGGGATGAACCCGGGCTTTTCATTGCCTGCTCTGCGGACTTACTTGCCGATGCAGAAGCTGGAGAAGATGCGGCCCAGCAGATCGTCGGAGCTGAACTCGCCCGTGATCTCGGACAGGGACTCCTGGGCCAGGCGCAGCTCCTCGGCTACCAGTTCGCCAGCCACATAGACCTCAAGCTGCTCCCTGGCTACCAGCAGCCGTTCGGCGGCGCGCTCCAGTGCGTCCAGGTGGCGGCGGCGGGCCATGAAGCCCCCCTCGGTATTGCCCTGGAAGCCCATGCAGGCCTTGAGGTGCTCGCGCAGGGCGGGCAGCCCCAGCTCGGTCTTGGCGGAGATGCGATAGACGGCGTGGCCCTGCTCCTGGCTCGGTGCCAGATCCTCGCCGGTCAGGTCCGCCTTGTTGCGCACCACGGTGAGGCCGATGTTTTTTGGCAACCGATCAACGAATTCCGGCCAGATATCGTGGGGATCGACGGCATCCGTGGTGGTGCCGTCCACCATGAACAGCACCCGGTCGGCCTGTTCGATCTCGGCCCAGGCACGCTCGATGCCGATCTGTTCCACCTTGTCCTGGGTATCGCGCAGGCCCGCGGTGTCGATGATGTGCAGCGGCATGCCATCCAGATGGATGTGCTCGCGCAGCACGTCGCGGGTGGTACCGGCGATCTCGGTGACGATGGCGGACTCGCGGCCTGCGAGGGCGTTGAGCAGGCTCGATTTACCGGCGTTGGGGCGACCGGCGATCACCACCTTCATCCCCTCTCGCAGCAGGGCACCCTGCTTGGCCTCGCCGCGCACGTCGTCCAGCTCGGACATGATGGCGTAGAGGTCACCCGCCACCTTGCCGTCGGAGAGAAAGTCGATCTCTTCATCCGGGAAGTCGATGGCCGCTTCCACATAGATGCGCAGCCGGGTGAGACTCTCCACCAACTGCTGAACCTTGCCGGAGAACTGCCCCTGGAGGGAGTGCATGGCGCTGCGGGCGGCCTGCTCGCTGGAGGCTTCGATGAGATCGGCGATGGCCTCGGCCTGGGCCAGATCCAGCTTGTCGTTGAGGAAGGCGCGCTCGCTGAACTCGCCCGGGCGGGCGGGGCGGATGCCGTCGATCTGCAGGATGCGGCGGATCAGCATGTCGAGAATGACGGGGCCGCCATGGCCCTGCAGCTCCAGCACGTCTTCGCCGGTGAAGCTGTTGGGGGCCTTGAACAGCAGGGCGATGCCCTGATCCAGCGCCTGGCCCTGCTCGTCCCTGAACGGCAGATATTCGGCATAACGCACCCTGGGGAGCTTGCCGAGCACTATCTCGGCGACCCGCTCGGCGGCAGGGCCGGAGACGCGGACTATGCCGACGCCGCCACGGCCGGGGGCGGTGGCCTGGGCCACGATGGTATCTGTTGTCATCTTGCTTGACTCGCTGGTTGGCTGAATGAGTAAGAGGGTGGGGGACATTGTAATAAAAAAGGCGGCCCGAAGGCCGCCTCTTTTGTCATCAGGAAAGATGGGCTGCGCATCAGTTGCGTGAGTGCAGGCCTTTCTTCTCCAGCTGACGATAGATGATGGTCTGCTGGATGATGGAGATGACGTTGCTCACCAGCCAGTACAGAGTCAGACCTGCCGGGAACCAGAGGAACATGAAGGTGAAGATGATCGGCATGAACTGCATCACCTTCTGCTGCATCGGGTCCGTGATGGTGGTCGGGCTCATCTTCTGCAGATACCACATGGAGGCACCCATGAGGATTGGCAGCACGAAGAAGGGGTCCTTCACCGACAGGTCGGTGATCCACAGGGCGAACGGCGCGTGGCGCAGCTCGACAGACTCCATCAGTGCCCAGTAGAGGGCGATGAAGATGGGCATCTGTACCAGGATGGGCAGGCAGCCGCCCAGCGGGTTGACCTTCTCCTTCTTGTACAGCTCCATCATGCCCTGGGACATCTTCTGGCGATCGTCACCGAAGCGTTCCTTGAGCGCAGCCAGCTTGGGCTGGAGCATGCGCATCTTGGCCATGGAGGTGTACTGGGCCTTGGTCAGCGGGAACATGATGCCGCGCACCAGCAGGGTCAGCATGATGATGGCCAGACCCCAGTTCTGGACGAAACCGTGGAACACGGTCAGCAGCCAGTGCAGCGGTTGGGCGATGAACCAGAGCCAGCCGTAGTCGACGGTCAGATCCAGGTGGTTTGCCACCTTGGCCATCTGATCCTGCAGCTTGGGACCGATCCACAGCTTGCCGCTCACTTCGGCCTGCTGGCCGGCAGCGACGTCAACCAGCGGCGCCTTGTAGCCGATGATGGCCTGGTCCTTGCCCGGGATCACGCGGCTGTAGAAGCTGTTGGTGTCGTTGGCATTCGGGGCCCAGGCAGAGACGAAGTAGTGCTGCAGCATGGCGACCCAACCACCCTGGGTGGTCTTGTTCAGGTCGGCATCCTTCATCTCGTCGAAGGTGTACTTCTTGTAGCGGGAGTCTTCGCTGGAGAAGGCACCACCACGGTAGGCACTGGCCACCATGGCATGACCTTCCTGATCCTTCGGCGTGGTCATGGTCTGCTTCAGCTGACCGTAGAACTGTACCTGGACCGGCTCGGCAGACTTGTTGTCGATCTTGTAGTCGACGCCCACGGCGTAATCACCGCGCTTGAGCACGAACTCCTTGGTGAAGACCACACCCTTGCTGTCGGTCCAGGTCATCGGAACGACGACTTGATCCTGACCATCGGCCAGTTGATAGCTGGTCTGGGCGGCTTCATAGGTGGGACGACCCTGGGCCTGGCTGTCCGGACCATTGCGACCGACCAGACCGCTCTGGGCCACATAGAGGTGGGCAGGCTGGCTGGTCAGCAGGGTGAACGGCTGTTCCTTGCCTTCTTCCAGCTTGTGGGCCAGCAGCTCGGCAGAGACGATGTCACCGCCCTGGGTGTCCAAGGTCAATTTGAGCACGTCGGAGGAGACGGTGATCAGCTTGCGCGCGGCGTTACCATTTGCTTGCTCGGAAACCTGAGGAATATCACCGGTCTGACCGGCTTCAGGTACGAAATGTTCGGTTTGGGCCACGGTAGTCGGGGCCGGCTTCGGAGCCTTGTCGGACTCCCACTGTTGCCAGAGCAAGAAGCTCACGAACAGCAAACCGATCAGGAGTAAATTGCGTTGTGATTCCATAGTCTTCAGTTTCTTCGCTTTGGTTGCGGAACCGGGTCATAACCACCCTCGGATAAGGGATGGCATTTTAATAGACGTTTGCTGGCTAACCAAACGCCTTTTATGAAACCGTGAAGTCGGATTGCTTCTATCGCAAATTGGGAACAAGTCGGGGTGAAACGGCAGCGCGGCCCGAGCAGGGGACTAATGATTAGCTGATACAGGCGTATCAGTTTGATTGCTACCCATTGCAACGGCGTGACAGAGTGCGCCATAGCTTTTCCAGTAACTTGAACAGCGCTTCGTTGTCCATCTCCTTCACGCCACCCTTGGCGATCACGACGATGTCGATAGCGGGCAG
Source organism: Aeromonas sp. s9 (assembly GCF_040907765.1). Taxonomy (NCBI): domain Bacteria; kingdom Pseudomonadati; phylum Pseudomonadota; class Gammaproteobacteria; order Aeromonadales; family Aeromonadaceae; genus Aeromonas; species Aeromonas sp. s9. The sequence continues at coordinate 57,872 of NZ_JBFOCK010000012.1, read as the reverse complement.
ATTGGCTTGATTGAGGCGAAAACTTTCCCGAACCACTCGTTTTACACGGTTGCGCCAGACGGCACGCTTGAGCGCCTTTTTGGGCACGGCGAGGCCAAGACGGGGGTGTTCGAGGGAGTTGGGGCAAGCAAGAAGCGTAATTTGCGGAGAAGCGGCCCGGACAGGCTCGGCGAAAACGCGTTTGAAGTGTTCGGGAGTTAACAGACGTAACTCCCGAGAGAAGGTGTGCTGGGTAGGCATTAGACTACCAGGCGGGCACGACCCTTGGCACGACGAGCGGCCAGAACTTTGCGGCCGTTGGCAGTAGCCATGCGAGCGCGGAAACCGTGAGAGCGCTTGCGCTTCAGGTTGGACGGTTGAAAAGTACGTTTCATGATTCGATTCCGTATTTCTGTACAGTTTTGATTGTCACACTTAGCCGACGCGCCAGCTATAGCGTGTGACGACTAGCAAAAGAGGCCGAATTCTAAACAGAGTTCAGCTTCTCGTCAATCCGCCGTTCCTTTCCATCTCGCCCCGTTCGTCGACCGAGCGGGATAATCTGGCAGGATCCGGAGGATCAAGGGCCCCGAATTATACTGGCAACCCGGGGTTAAACAAGGATCCCTCAAGAAAAAAGGCGGCCAGGCCGCCAAAGAGAGAGCTATTTAAGTACTTTGCGCAGGAACTCCCGTGTACGGGGATCCTGCGGATCGACCAATATCTGATCCGGCGGGCCCTGCTCCACGATCCGCCCTCCTTCCATGAAGATAACCCGATCGGCGACATCACGGGCAAACTCGATCTCGTGGGTCACCACGACCATGGTCTGGTGCTGGCGGGCGAGCTGCTTCATCAGGCCCAGCACCTCGTCGACCCACTCGGGATCGAGGGCGGAGGTGGGCTCGTCAAACAGGATCACCTTGGAGTGGGCCGCCATGGCCCGGCCGATGCCGACGCGCTGTTGCTGGCCGCCGGAGAGGGAGGCCGGGTAGGCATCCTGTTTCTCGGCGAGGCCGATGTCCTTGAGGATGCCGAGGGAAGTGGCACGAGCCTCCGCCTTCGGCTGCTTCCAGACGGTGATCAGCCCCTCGGCGATGTTGTCCAGCGCCGTCTTGTTGGCGAACAGAGCGTAGTTCTGGAACACGAAAGAGGCGCGTTTGCGCAGTTCGATGGCCTGCTGGTCACTGGCCTTGGCCAGATCCACGGCAAGGTCATCGATGACGAGCCGCCCTGCATCCGGGGTTTCCAGCAGGTTGAGGCAGCGCAGCAGAGTCGACTTGCCGGTACCGGAGGGGCCGATGATGACGACAATCTCCCCCTTCTTTACCTCAAGATCGATACCGTTGAGCACCTGATTTCCGTCATAGGCCTTGGAGAGACCCGTTAGGTTGATCATGACAGGCCTCCTTTAATAAGCACGGTTCAGCCGCACTTCCAGCAGATGCTGCAAGCGGGTGAAGAAGATGACCACCACCCAGTAGATCAGCGCCACCGCCATGAAGCTCTCGAAGAACTTGAAGGAGGAGGCCGCTTCCATCTGGGCCTTGCCCATGATCTCCGCCACTCCCAGGGTAAACGCCAGAGAGGTGCTCTTGATCATGTCGATGAAGTAGTTCATCAGCGATGGTGTCGCGATGCGGGCCGCCTGGGGCAGGATGATCCGCTGCATCGCCTGCAGCCGGCTCATGCCGATGCTGAGGGCGGCTTCCATCTGGCTCTTGTGGATGCCGAGAATGGCTGCCCGGATCGACTCGGCCATGTAGGCGGCGAAGTGCAGGGTCAGGCCGATGATGGCGGCGGTAAAGGCATCCATCCCCACGAAGATGGGGAAGAGCTGCGGCAGCCCGTAATAGAGCAGGAACAGCTGGACGAGCAGCGGTGTACCCCGGAAGAACGAGATATACAGCATCGCCAGCCAGTGAATTGCGGGAACGCGAAACACTCGTACTATCGCCAGGATCAGCGACAGTACGAGTGCCAATACGAATCCCCACAGGGCCATTTCCATCGTGGTGCCCAGGTATTTGAGCAGGATGGGAAACAGCCCTAGCGTGTACTCGAGGTCAAATTCCATCATTTATTTGCTGGTGATGTCCGCTGCGAACCATTTTTCGGAGATTTTGGTCAGGGTGCCGTCTTTGCGCATGGCGGTGAGGGCATCGTCAACCTTCTTCAGCACGGCCTGCTTCTCCGGGGTCTTCAGGAAGGGCAGGGCATTCTCGATGGTTTCGAACGGTGCACCTGCCTGTTGCAGCGGCAGCTTGGATTCCTTGATCAGCTGGGCGGTGGAGACGCGGTCCATCACGAAGGCGTCGATGCGACCCAGGGCGACATCCTGCTCGAAGGCGGAGTCATAGGTACGGATATCGATCTTCTTGTTGGGGTCGTTCTTGCGCAGCAGCTCTTCGAAGTTGGAGCCCAGGTTGACGGCGACTTTCTTGCCTTCCAGGTCTTTGATGCCGTGGATGGTGTTGTTGCCCTTGCGGACCACGATCTGGGCACCGTCATAGACATAGGGCTGGGAGAAGGCGTACTTGGCCTTGCGCTCGTCGGTGATGGTGATCTGGTTGGAGATGGTGTCGACGCGGCCGGTTTCCAGCATGCCGAACAGGCCGGAGAAGCTGGCGGTCACGAACTCGACCTTGTAGCCGGTGCGCTCACCGATCTGGTTCCACATGTCCACCTCGAAGCCCTGCAGCTTGTCCTGCTTGACGAAGGTGAACGGGAAATATTTGCCGGACATGCCGACCTTGATGGTTTCCTGGGCGATGGCCTGGCCGGACAGGCTGGCCAGCAGAATGGCGGCGCCGGAAATCAGTTTGATGGTGGATTTCATGGGGATTCCTCTCTCTGTAGTGCTGTATTTTTAGTTGTATTCACGGGTTGGCGCTGATGTTATTGGAATAAAATATAAAAAATAAATGATATTTGGTTATATAAAATAACTATGGTTGCAGCACGCCATTCTGTCCACATTGCCGATATCCGGCTGTGGGTAACTTTGGGGATGAAATGGGATCCTGGGGCGTTGGATCCTTGAAAGTCAAGGATCTTATTTGCTGGATCCGTGCGGCAGCAACTGGAGATCCGGCCACTAAAAACGTAGAATAGCCGGTCTTTACTTAATCAATTGACGGGAGTCTAGAGTGACTGCTTCGCTATGGCAGCAGTGCCTTAACCGGCTGCAAGATGAGTTGCCCTCGGCAGAATTCAGCATGTGGATCCGGCCGCTTCAAGCGGAGTTGAGTGACAATACTCTGACCCTGTATGCACCGAACCGCTTTGTTCTGGACTGGGTACGCGACAAGTACCTGCTCCGGGTCAACGGCATCATCAACGAGCTGTGCGGAGCCGACGCTCCCACCCTGCGTTTTGATATCGGCAATCGCCCTCATCCCGTCGCGGTCGCCAGGGTGCCGGCCCGTGGTGTCGATCCTGTGAATAACTCTCCCAAGAGCTGGGAAAACAAGGCCGAAAACAAGCCCGAGCCAAACCACAAGAGCAACACCAACGTGAACTATACCTTCGAGAATTTCGTCGAGGGTAAGTCCAACCAGCTGGCCCGTGCGGCCGCCCGTCAGGTGGCCGACAATCCGGGTGGTGCCTACAACCCGCTGTTCCTCTATGGCGGCACCGGCCTTGGCAAGACCCACCTGTTGCACGCCGTTGGCAATGCCATCAAGGATCGCAAGAAAGACGCCAAAGTCATCTACATGCACTCCGAACGGTTCGTGCAGGACATGGTGAAGGCGCTGCAGAATAACGCCATTGAAGAGTTCAAGCGTTATTACCGTAGCGTCGATGCCCTGCTCATCGATGACATCCAGTTCTTCGCCAACAAGGAGCGCTCCCAGGAGGAGTTCTTCCACACCTTCAATGCCCTGCTTGAAGGCAACCAGCAGATCATTCTGACCTCGGACCGCTATCCGAAAGAGATCAACGGGGTGGAAGATCGTCTCAAGTCCCGCTTCGGCTGGGGACTCACGGTGGCGATCGAGCCGCCCGAGCTGGAGACCCGGGTTGCCATCCTGATGCGCAAGGCGGACGAGAACCAGATCCATCTGCCGGACGAAGTGGCCTTCTTCATCGCCAAACGACTTCGCTCCAACGTCCGTGAACTGGAAGGTGCCCTCAACCGGGTGATCGCCAATGCCAACTTCACCGGCCGCGCCATCAACATCGACTTCGTGCGCGAGGCGCTGCGCGATCTCCTGGCCTTGCAGGAGAAGCTGGTTACCATCGACAACATCCAGAAGACGGTGGCGGAGTACTACAAGATCAAGCTGGCGGATCTGCTCTCCAAGCGTCGCTCCCGTTCCGTTGCCCGCCCGCGCCAGCTGGCGATGGCGCTGGCCAAGGAGCTGACCAACCACAGCTTGCCTGAGATAGGGGATGCCTTTGGTGGCCGTGACCACACCACGGTTCTTCATGCCTGCCGCAAGATCGAGCAGCTGAAGGAAGAGAGTCACGACATCAAGGAAGACTATTCCAACCTGATCCGTACCCTTTCTTCCTGATAACGGAACGGAGTGCACAGATGCAGATTGCATGTTCCAGCCTGATCCGAATCCTTTCCTCCCAATAACAACGGAGAGCACAGATGCAGCTCGAAATTAGCCGTGAGGCCCTGTTACGTCCCCTGCAACTGGTGTCCGGTGCCCTGGGTGGCCGGCCGACCCTGCCCATCCTCGGCAACGTCCTGCTCGATGTCAGCAATGGCCTGCTGTCGCTGACCGGGACCGATCTCGAGGTGGAGATGATCGGACAGGTCTATCTCAACAGCGACAGCCAGGATGGCCGCACCACTGTGCCGGCGCGCAAGCTGCTGGACATCTGTCGCGGTCTGCCGGAGGGGGCGGAGATCCGCCTCAGCACCGAGGGAGAGCGCCTCATCATCCGTTCCGGTCGCTCCCGTTTCAACCTGTCGACCCTGCCGGCGACCGAATACCCGAACATCGAGGATTGGGAATCCGTGCTCGAGTTCGACATCAGCCAGCTGGAGCTGAAAAAACTCATCGACGCGACCCAGTTCTCCATGGCGAGCCAGGACGTGCGCTACTACCTGAACGGCATGCTGTTCGAGAGCGAAGGACACGGCCTGCGTACCGTGGCGACGGACGGTCACCGGCTGGCCACCTGCCGCCGCGAGGTGGTGGGGGAATCGTTGCCCGATCATCAGGTCATCCTGCCGCGCAAAGGGGTGCTGGAGCTGGTGCGCCTGCTGGAAGCGGAAGACAAGCCGGTACGGCTGCAAGTGGGCCGCAGCAACCTGCGCGCCGCCCTGGATGGCTTCATCTTCACCTCCAAGCTGGTGGATGGCCGTTTCCCGGACTGGCGCCGCGTCATCCCGAGAGGGAGCGACAAGGCCCTGATCGCCGGTCGCGAGGATCTGCGCCAGGCCTTTGCTCGTGCCGCCATCCTCTCCAACGAGAAATTCCGTGGGGTGCGTCTCAATCTGCAGGAAAACCTGCTGCGCATCACCGCCAACAACCCGGAACAGGAAGAAGCCGAAGAGCTGCTTGACGTACAATACGCCGCTGGCGAGATGGAGATCGGCTTCAACGTCTCCTATGTGCTGGACGTGTTGAATACGTTAAAATGTGACCAAATCCGGATCAGCCTGAGCGATTCCATCAGCAGCGCCATTATTGAGGATTTTGAGAACCAAGATGCCCAGTACGTGGTGATGCCGATGCGGATCTAGTCGTGTCCCTGGTCAAACTCCAGCTCAGCGACTTTCGCAACATTCAGCACGCCAGTCTCGCGCTGTCTCCCGGCCTCAATATCCTGGTCGGGAGCAACGGCAGCGGCAAGACCAGCGTGCTGGAAGCCATTCATTACCTTGGTCTCGGCCGCTCGTTTCGTACCCATTTGACCGGGCGGGTCATCCGCCAGGGCGAGCGGGCCTTTACCCTGTTTGCCCAGTGCGAGCTGGAGGGGCGTCAGGTGCCCATCGGGCTTGCCAAGGACAAGGGGGGCGAAACCCAGCTCAAGATCGCCGGTGCCCAGGCCCAGCGCCTGGCCGATCTGGCGGAGCTGTTGCCGGTACAGTTGATCCACCCCGATGGTTTCAGCCTGCTGACCGGTGGGCCCCAGGCTCGCCGGGCCTGGCTCGACTGGGGTGTTTTCCATCAGGAGCCGACCTTCTTCTCCCTCTGGGGGCGGGTGCGTCGGCTGCTGAAGCAGCGCAATGCCTTGCTGCGCCAGAGCACCCAGTATCGTCAACTGGCATTCTGGGATCAGGAGCTGGTGCGACTGGGTGGCGAGCTGGCGGGGTTTCGCGCCAGTTATTGTCAGGCCATTACGCCCCTGATCAAGGAGATGACGGCAGATTTTCTGCCGGAGTTCGATATCAGTCTTGGATTCTATCGAGGCTGGGAAAAAGACACTCCCCTCGATGCATTGCTGGAGGCGGGGTTCGAACGGGATCGTTCGCTGGGGTACACTGGGGTCGGTCCGCAGAAGGCGGACGTGCGGCTCAAGGCGAACGGCGTGCCCGCGCAGGATATTTTGTCCAGGGGTCAGCTGAAGTTGCTGGTCTGTGCCATGCGGCTGGCCCAAGGGCTCTATTTGAATCAACATAGCAGCCGCGGCTGTATTTTTTTAATTGATGATTTTGCCTCTGAACTGGATGTCGACAAACGTCGTCTGCTGGCCGCAAGGCTGAAGCAGTGCGCGTCCCAGGTGTTCATCACCGCCATCGATACCGGTCAGCTCGCAGACATGATGGATGCGAGTGACTGCAAGCTGTTCCACGTGGAACAAGGCAAGATCTCCGAAACGTTAGAGAAGGCAGAGAGTAAGCTATGAGTGAAAATACTTACGACTCCTCGAATATCAAGGTGCTCAAGGGCCTGGATGCGGTCCGCAAGCGCCCGGGGATGTATATCGGCGATACGGACGATGGATCGGGCCTGCACCACATGGTGTTCGAGGTCGTCGACAACTCCATCGACGAGGCTCTGGCTGGCTACTGCTCCGATATCCAGGTCAAGATCCATTCCGACGGCTCCGTCTCCGTGCGCGACAACGGTCGCGGCATTCCGGTGGACATCCACCCGGAAGAGGGTCGTTCGGCCGCCGAAGTCATCATGACCGTGCTGCACGCCGGCGGCAAATTCGATGACAACTCCTACAAGGTGTCCGGCGGTCTGCACGGTGTGGGCGTTTCCGTGGTGAACGCGCTTTCCGACAAGCTGCTGCTGACCATCCGCCGCAACGGTCATGTCTACGAGCAGACCTATCACCTGGGCGAGCCGCAGGCACCCCTCAAGCAGATTGGTGACAGCACCGGCACCGGGACCGAAGTTCGCTTCTGGCCGAGCCCGACCATCTTCAGTGACACCCTGTTCCACTACGAGATCCTGGCCAAGCGTCTGCGCGAGCTCTCCTTCCTCAACTCCGGCGTCTCCATCCGTCTGATGGACGAGCGTGATGGCCGCGAGGCGCACTTCTGCTACGAAGGGGGCATCAAGGCCTTCGTCGAGTACCTGAACCAGAACAAGACCCCGATCCACCCCAAGGTGTTCCACTTCACCACCGAGCAGGACGGAATCGGTGTCGAAGTCGCCATGCAGTGGAACGACGCCTATCAGGAAGGGGTCTACTGCTTCACCAACAACATTCCGCAGCGGGATGGTGGTACCCACCTGGTGGGCTTCCGTACCGCGCTGACCCGGACGCTGAACAACTACATGGACAAGGAGGACTACAGCAAGAAGGCCAAGTCCGCCGCCAGTGGTGACGACGTCCGTGAAGGTCTGATTGCCGTTATCTCCGTCAAGGTGCCTGACCCTAAGTTCTCCTCCCAGACCAAGGACAAGCTGGTCTCTTCCGAAGTGAAGACCGCCGTGGAACAGGCCATGGGTGAGAAGCTGGCCGACTTCCTGCTGGAAAACCCGGGCGACGCCAAGATCGTGGTCAACAAGATCATCGATGCGGCCCGTGCCCGCGAGGCGGCCCGCAAGGCCCGCGAATTGACCCGCCGCAAGGGGGCGCTGGACATCGCCGGTCTGCCCGGCAAGCTGGCGGACTGCCAGGAGAAAGACCCGGCCCTCTCCGAACTCTACATAGTGGAAGGGGACTCTGCTGGCGGCTCCGCCAAGCAGGGTCGCAACCGGAAGAACCAGGCCATTCTGCCGCTCAAGGGCAAGATCCTGAACGTGGAGAAGGCCCGCTTCGACAAGATGATCTCTTCCCAGGAGGTGGGCACCCTGATCACCGCCCTGGGCTGCGGCATCGGTCGCGACGAGTACAACCCGGACAAGCTGCGCTATCACAACATCATCATCATGACGGATGCGGACGTCGATGGTGCGCACATCCGAACCCTGCTGCTGACCTTCTTCTATCGTCAGATGCCGGAAATCATCGAGCGTGGCTATGTCTTCATTGCCCAGCCGCCGCTCTACAAGGTGAAGAAGGGCAAGCAGGAGCAGTACCTGAAAGACGAAGACGCATTGTTGCAGTACCAGACCGCCATGGCGTTGGACGGTGCGACCCTGCACGTCAACGAGTCTGCCCCGGCCATCGGTGGCGAGGCGCTGGAGCGTCTGGTCAACCAGCACCGTGCCGTCTCTCACCTCATCACCCGCATGTCCCGCCGTGCGCCGGAAGCCGTGCTGACCCAGCTGATCTATCAGCCCGAGCTGAACGAAACCCTGCTGGCCAGCGAGAGCGAGCTGCAGGCCTGGTGCCAGAGCATGGAAGCCGTGCTCAACGAGAGCAACCACGGCATCCAGTACCAGATGCAGGTACGCCGCGACGAAGAGCGCAGCCTGTTCGTGCCGCACGCCGTGGTACGCCAGCACGGGGTCGACCGTGAATACCCGCTCAGCTACGACTTCCTGCAGTCCGCCGAGTACCGTCAGCTGGTCTCTCTGGGCAAGGAGATCGCCAACCTGATCGAGGAAGGCGGTTACATCAAGCGTGGCGAGAAGGTCAAACCGGTCGCGAACTTCGTGGAAGCGGTCGAGTGGCTGATGGGTGAAGGCAAGCGCGGCATCTACATCCAGCGCTATAAAGGGCTGGGGGAGATGAACCCGGAGCAGCTGTGGGAGACCACCATGGATCCGGAAGCTCGTCGCATGCTGCGCGTCACCATAGACGACGCGGTCGGCGCCGACCAGCTCTTCTCCACCCTGATGGGGGATGCCGTAGAGCCCCGTCGCGACTTTATCGAGACCAACGCCCTGCGGGTTGCCAACCTCGACGTCTGATCAGACGGTCCGACAACCATCAAAAGCCGCTCCTCGTGAGCGGCTTTTTGTTTTCTGGGGCAAGGAAGAGGGCGCGTTCCACGTGAAACATGAGGGACCTAGACTCTGTCACCGCGAAAGGTGCGGCGCCACTCCCGCGGCGACACCCCGAAGCGGGCGCGAAAGTGCTTGCGCAATATGGTGGCAGACCCGAGCCCCACCAGTTCGGCGATGCGTTCCACTGTGTGGGCGCTGGACTCCAGCAGCGTCTGGCTGCGGCGCAGGCGCTCCGCCATCAGCCACTCCCCGAGGGAGAGACCGGTGGCAAGCTGGAAGCGGCGGCTAAAGGTGCGTCGGCTCATCATGCAATGTTCCGCCAGGCTATCCAGGGTGTGGGGCGCGGCCAGGTGCAGGCGCAGGTGATCGAACAGCTGGTTGATCCTGGCATCCCGGGTGGTGGCGGGCACCGGCTGCTCGATGAACTGGGCCTGGCCACCCTCCCGGTGGGGAGGCACCACCAGCCGCCTGGCCAGCTTGTTGGCAATCTGGCTGCCGTGATGCTGGCGAACCAGATAGAGGCAGCAGTCCAGGCTGGCGGCGGTGCCAGCCGAGGTGATGAGCCCGTCGTCGTCGACGTAGAGGGCATTGGTATCGAGCCGCACCCGGGGGAAGCGCTGGACGAACTCCTGTTCAAATTCCCAGTGGGTGGCTGCACCGCGCCCGTCCAGCAGGCCGGCATAGGCCAGCACATAGGTGCCGAGACAGAGCCCCACGATCTGGGCTCCCCTGATCCGGGCGGCAACCAGGGCATCGAGCAGGGGTTGGGCGGGGCGCTCGGCCGGATCGCGCCAGAAGGGGATGATGATGATATCCGCCTCCAGCAGACCCTCCAGGCCATAGTCGGCCTCCATGCGAAAGCCCTGGGAGGAGGCGGGTTGCCGCGTGTTATCCCCGGCGCAGAGTCTCAGCTCGAACAACGACTGGCCCGGCATCATCTTGTCGCCAAAGATGAGGCAGGGCACCGAGCAGTGAAAGGGGCTGAAGCTATCGAAGGTGATGACGGCGACGATGAGGGGACGGGGCATGGTGGCAAACTCCTTTGCACTCGGATCCCCATCATACGGGGCAGCAACAGAAAGCCGAAGAGCCATGTGGTGCCCGGCCCCTCGCTCAGAGCACCATGGTGTCGCCATCCTCGGGCACCCTTACCCGGGCGGCCATCCCCTGGCTGTCCAGATAGTCGCGCAGCTCCCGCCGGGACAGCAGGGCATGATTGACCGCCTCCATGTGGCTGGCGATCAGGGTGGCCTGCGGGGCGGCCTGATAGACGGCGGCCACATCCTCCTTGCCCATGATGATGGCGCCCAGACCCGTCACCTGGGCATCACCGCAGTTGAGGACGACAACCTCGGGTTGGTGCCGGTGCAGCGCTTGTTCAACCTGGGCATTCCAGACGGTGTCGCCGGCCAGATAGAGGGTCTTTTCGGCGGGATGGGAGAAGACCACTCCGCTGACCTCGCCAAGGCGATCCCCCAGCAGGGCCATGATGGTATCGCTGCCGTGTCGGCCTTCCGTCTGTTGCAGGCAGATGCCGGCGAACTCGCCGACCTCGCCCAGCAGGCGCACATCCTCGAAGCCGCATCCCCTCATGGTGTCGGCATCTTTTTGATGCTGCACGAACAGGGGAAGGTGCTTGGGGATCTTCGCTTTCGCGACATCGTCCCAGTGATCCAGATGGTCATGGGTGACAATCACCGCATCCACCTCCAGCAGGGTCGCCATGGGCAGCGGCAGATCGACCAGGGGGTTGCGAAGATGGCTGTTGGCCATGCCTTCGAAGCCGGGGTAGCTCCCCTTGGGGGCCAGCATGGGGTCGATGAGGAAGCGGGTTCCTGCGTAGTGGATGAGCAGGGTGGCGTTGCGAACCTGGGTAATCTTCATGGCGTGCTCCGGTTTCTCGTTGGGGACACGGCCAGTATGGAGGGATGAGGGACGGATCATGAGTGGCCCGCAGGCCTATTATCGATCTAATCGGGCCATTCTTGATGGCCTGCATTTCTTTTGTTTTTACCCCTTGAAAGCCAAATGCTGGCCCCTATATAGATAACAAGGCCGGAACGCTCGACAGAGGTTTCGACCAGGCGCCCGTCCATCAGGAGGGCAAACAATCCGTTATCGCTCAAAAGAGGATAATACTATGCGTTCTATCGACTTTTCTCCGCTCTATCGTTCTGCCATCGGTTTCGATCGTCTGGCCACTCTCATCGAATCTGCCGCCAGCAATGGCAATGCCGGTTATCCCCCCTACAACATCGAGCAGCTGGGTGACAGCGACTACCGCATCAGTATGGCGGTGGCGGGCTTTACCCAGGAAGAGCTGGAGCTGAGTTTCCAGGAAAATCTGCTGACGGTGAAGGGCAACAAGCAGGCCGATACCGAGCGTAACTACCTCTATCAAGGCATAGCCGAACGCGGCTTCGAGCGTCGCTTCCAGCTGGCCGACTATGTGCGGGTGAAGGGCGCCGATCTTAAGAACGGTCTGTTGCACATCGACCTGGTGCGCGAAGTGCCCGAGGCGATGAAACCCCGCAAGATCGAGATCAACGGCTGACCGCCTGACCTCGTTGCATTATTGATGTTTCCCGGGTGCCGATTGACGGGCCCGTGGAGAGTAAACCCTGTTGCTTTATAGAAGGATAGGATCATGCGTAACCTCGATTTTTCTCATCTCTATTCCAATGCCGTCGGCTTCGAGCGGATGGCCCGTGAGCTGGAAGGCCTGTTCGATCAGAAGACCTCGGCCTACCCCCCGTACAACATTGAAAAGCGCGACCACGACAGCTACCTCATCACGGTTGCCGTGGCTGGTTTCGAGCGCAATGAGCTGGAGCTGGAGACCGAAAACGGCACCCTCAAGGTGAAGGGGCGCAAGGTCGCCTCCATGGGCGAGCGCCAGTTCCTCCATCAGGGGATCGCCGAGCGGGACTTCGAGCTCGCCTTCAAGCTGAGCCAGCATGTAGAGGTGCAGGGCGCCAAGCTGGAGCATGGCCTGCTGACCATAGAGCTGGCCCGCGAGCTGCCGGAAGCGCTCAAGCCCCGCGCCATCCCCATCGGCAAACCCGATCAGCTGGCACTGCCCGGTTAAACAACATCGCTGACCACCTGATAGAAAAGAGGCCTGCATCTGCAGGCCTCTTTTTTTCATGCCGAAGGGGGAATCAACCGGCGTAGAGGGCGTTGATCTCGTCGGCCAGGATGGCGATGCCACGACGCACCAGATCTTCGCTCTGGGCATAGTTGAGGCGGATGCACTCCTGGCTGTGGCGCCACTCGGGGTCGTCGATGCCGGGGAAGAAGTAGTGGCCGGGCACGATCAGCAGGTTCTTCGCCTTCAGTCGCTCATACAGCTCCTGGCAGTGGATCGGCAGGTCTTCGAACCAGAGCCAGAGGAAGAGGGCACCCTCCGGCTTGTGGATGTGGAAGCGCGGATCCGGAATGGCCTCGCGCAGCAGCTGGACCGCGAAGGTGGCTTTCTGCTGGTAGAAGGGTTTCACCACCTGCTCGCTCAGGGTGATGATGTCACCGCTCTCGATCATCGGAATGGTGATGGCCGGACCCAGGCTGCCCGGCGCCAGATTGATGATGCCGCTCAGGTTGGTGATGGCCCGGATGATCTTCTCGTCGGCGATGACGATGCCGCAACGGGTGCCAGGCAGGCCGAGCTTGGAGAGGCTCATGCAGAGGATGGTGTTGGCGTTCCAGAACGGCTTGGCGTCGCTGAAGATGATGCCGGGGAAGGGCACGCCGTAGGCATTGTCGATGAGGAGCGGGATCCCCTTGTCACGGGCGATCTGATCGAGGTGCTCGATCTCCTCGTCGGTGAGCACGTTGCCGGTGGGGTTGGTCGGCCGGGAGACACAGATCACCCCGATGTCGTCGCCCACCTGCAGGCTCTCGAAATCCACGTGGTATTTGAACTGGCCGTCGGGCAGCTTCTCGATGGTGGGCTTGTAGGCGACGAAATGATCGTCCGAGAGGGCCGAGTCGGCATAGCCGATGTACTCGGGGGCGAGCGGGAACAGCACCTTCTTCTTGCGACCGTCGGCGAACTCGCCGGCCAGCAGGTTGAACAGATAGAAGAAGGCGTTCTGGCTGCCGTTGGTCAGGGCGATGTTGCGGGCGGAGATCTCCCAGCCCAGCTCCTTGCTGAGCAGGGCGGCCAGCGCCCTGGTGAACCTGTCCTTGCCCTGGGGGCCATCGTAGTTGGCCATGGCCTTGATCAGTTCGCCGTTGTCGAGCAGGGTATTGGCCTCGGCCTGAAAGCGTTCCAGCATGGCGGGGATGGGGGCCGGATTGCCGCCTCCCAGCATGATGGCGTCGGGATTCAGCAGCCCTTGATTGAGGTCGTCCATGAGTTGGGTAATACCGGCGTGGCGAGTGAACTTCTCGCCGAACAAGGAGAATTCCATTCGGTGGCAAATCCAGAGTCAGTTAAGGGGGGAGCTAGCACCATAGCTCACTTCAAAAGCGGGTGTCGATCAAAAAAACGGGGCGTTTCACGTGGAACAGGGTTGCCATGATGGTGGTGGTAAAAAAAACCATTTATAGGTTTTAAAATAACCAACATTCGATTCAGGAAGGGGGGTGGCAGCATCAAAAAATTATTTATATCAATAAAATCATGCTGTTATAAATCTGGCACAACTATTGGAATAGTTATGTGGTCATCTCAACCACACCGGAGCACGCCAGATGAAGATCCTGATCGCTACCCTGATTGCCAGCAGCCTGAGCCTGAATGCCATGGCCGCCGAGAACCCCAGACCCGAGCTGGACAGCGCCGCCCTGCAACAGGAGATGCTGGCCTTGCAGCAGCAGGCCTCCCATGACGTGGTGGCAGAGGCCATCCACAACCTCAAGCCGCTGGCCCTGGAGACCCTGGTGGTGGAGGCGAGTTCTGCCGATGCGACTCATCCCGAGAGTTGAGGTAGCGCAAGGGGGTCTGCCCCGTGTGTTGCCTGAAGAAGGCGATGAAGGCGCTGTCGCTGGCGAACTCCAGGGCAGCGGCCACCCGGCTGATGGGCTCGGCTTCGGCCAGCAGTTCCATGGCCCGCAGCAGTCGCCACTGCTGGCGCCAGGCCTGGTAGCTCATGCCGGTCTCTCGCATGAAGATGCGGCCTATGGTCTTGTCACTGGCACCCACCCGTTCGGCCAGCCGGTTGAGCCGATCGGGCAGGGTGTCACCCCGCTTTATCTCCTGCAGCCAGCCGGTCAGACGCCCGTCTGACGGCAGCGGCAACTGCCAGGATTCCCGCGGCGCTTGCGCCAGCTCCTCCTGCAACAACGCCAGCGTGCAATGCTGCTCCGCCGCCGGCTTGTCCCACGGCCAGAGCGCCATCCGCTCGATGATCTCCCGCAGCAGCGGGTTGACCGCCAGCACCGCCATCTCGTTTGGCAATGCGGGCTCCGGCTGGAAGTAGAGGGAGCGATAGGCCACTACCCCGCGCATCAACACCCGGTGGGGCAGGCCTGCTGGCAACCAGGCCGCTCGCGTCGGCGGCAGCAGGCAGACCTGATCGTCCAGCTCTATGGTCATGCAGCCTGCCTGGGCGAACAGCAGCTGGTGGCGCTGGTGCTGATGGCGGCCGGAGTCGTGCCAGCCGAGGGCGGCGGCAATACCGATGGCGCTGCCGTCGTGCTGGTCCGGATCAAAGGGGTGATCGGGAAGAATAAAGGCCATGTGTCCGATTCTTGCTGTTTATAGTCCGCCTTATTGTAATCGGACAAGTTATCCCTCTCTAGAATGGCGACCTCTTGTGAAGGAGGTGTGTCATGAACAACAGGTTGCCACCGCGCTGGCTGGTGGTCGGATTGATGATGTTTCCCCAGATAGTGGAGACCACCTACAGCCCGGTGCTGACCCATATCGCCACGGAGTTTCGGGTGAGCGAGGGGCAGGCGTCCCAGACCCTGTCGGTCTATTTTCTGGCGTTTGCGGCGGGCGTGGTCTGCTGGGGCAGGTTGTGCGATCTCATCGGGCGGCGTCCCGCCATGCTGGCGGGGCTGCTGACCTATGGCGCCGGCACTCTGCTGGCGTTGCTGGCCGCTCAATTTGAAACCCTGCTGCTGGCACGGGTCATCGCGGCCTTCGGTGCCGCCGTGGGTTCCGTGGTGACCCAGACCATGCTGCGCGACAGCTATCAGGGCAGCGATCTGGCGCGGGTCTTTTCGGTGATGGGCATCGCGCTCTCCCTCAGTCCGGTGCTGGGGCTGGTGAGCGGCGGCCAGCTGGCGAGCGGGTTCGGCTATCTCGGGGTATTTGGCGCCCTGCTGGTATTGGCAGTTGGATTGCTGCTGGTCACTTGCTGGCAACTGCCGGAAACCCGCCCGGCCATCACTCAGAGGGTCGCACTCTGGCCGCTGGCCTGCCGGATGGTGCGTGATACCGGCTTGTGGCGCAGCGCCGCCCTGGTGGCGCTGTTCAACACCATGCTGTTCGGCTACTACAGCCTGGCGCCGTTTCTGTTTGCCAGTCTGGGGCTGAGCGCGGGGGAATTTGGTTATTCCGGCATCGTGCTGGCGCTGGCGACCCTGGTGGGCAGCCTGCTCAACAAGCGCCTGCTGGGCCGTGGCTGGACGCCTGCCTCGTTAATACGGCTCGCCGCCGTGCTGGCGTTGGGTTCGGGTTGGCTGGTGTGGGCCAGTCAGGCATCGCTCTGGTTTCTGCTGCCCATGACGGGAGTGGTGATCGCGTTCGGGCTGGCTATCCCCAATGTGCTGAGCCAGGCGCTGCTGGCCTATCGGGAGGTGGCGGGCAGTGCCGGGGCCCTGTTCGGGCTTGGCTACTACCTGCTACTCAGCCTGGGGTTGGCGGTTGCAGCCAGCTTGCAGGATCTCGGACTGCTGCTCGGGGGATGCGGTCTGTTGGCACTCTGTTGTTGCTGGCGTCGTTCCACGTGAAACATCAGCTGCCGATAAAACGGTAGCCGATGCCGGATTCGGTCTCGATCAGCGTGGGTTGCTGGGGGTTATCTCCCAGCTTCTTGCGCAGACTGGCGATGACGATGCGCAGGTAGTGGGTATCTTCCTTGTGGCTCGGCCCCCAGATGTCGATGAGCAGCTGGGTCTGTTGCACCAGCTTGCCGGGGTGGCACACCAGCGCCTGCAACAGGGCGAACTCCTTGCGGGAGAGGGGGATCTCCTCGCCCTGCAGGGTCACCTTGTGGCTGCTGCTGTCCAGGGTCAGGCCACAGTGGGGGATGTGTCGACACTCGCCGCTGGTGGCGCCGACTCGCTGGCGCAGCAGCACCCGGATACGGGCCATCATCTCCCCGACGCCGAACGGCTTGCTCATGTAGTCGTTGGCCCCCGCATCCAGCAGCCGCACCTTCTCCTGCTCTGAGTCCCGCGCCGAGAGCACCAGCACGGGATTGGCGTGGTGCTCGCGGATGGCGTGCAGGATTTGGATGCCATCACCGTCCGGCAGGCCGAGGTCCAGGATCACCAGATCGGGATTGAGGTGGCGATACTGCGCCAGCCCCTCGTTGACGCCGACCGCCTCGCTCACCTGATGCCCCTCGGCGATCAGGCTGATCCGCAAAAAACGGCGGATGGCCGCCTCGTCGTCGATGACCAGTATGTGAGCCATTCAGCCTCCAGCTGGATAGAGTAAAAAGGTTCAGGCCGCGGCTGCATTGAGCGCCAGCGGCAGGGAGATGCGCATGCAGGTGCCGTTGCCGTTGGGGCCGGAAAATGCCCAGATGCGGCCGCCGTGGGCCTCTATCATAGCGCGGGAAATGGCGAGGCCAAGTCCGGTGCCGCGGCTGCCGCAGTCGCCGACCGGCTGGGTGTAGAACAGATTGAAGATCTTGTCCCGATCCGACTCGGCGATGCCGACCCCGATGTCGATGATGTCGAGGATGAGATCGGGGTCCGCCAGCATCACCTTGAACTCGATGGGGGTGCCGGCCGGCGAATAGCGGGAGGCGTTGTCGAGAATGTTGACCAGCACCTGCTCGATCAGGGCGCCATGCACATAGAGGCGGGGGATCTGCTGATCGAAGTGCACCAGCAGCTTGTGCTGGCGCCAGGAGGAGTCGAGCCGGCGGCGGGCGTTCTCCACCAGATCCGCCAGGTCGACCCAGTCCCGTTTGAGCTGGAAATCCGGTGAGCCGATGCGGGTCATGTCCAGCAGGTTCTGCACATAGCTGTGCAGGCGGCGCGCCTCGTCCTGCACCGAGTGCAGCAGCTCGCTGCGATCCTCGCTGCTGATCCGGTCACCATATTCCAGCAGAGTGCTGCCGGCCCCCATGATGGTGGCCAGCGGCGTCTTCAGATCGTGGGAGACCGAGGAGAGCAGGGCGGCGCGCATCCGGTCGGTCTCCGCCTGCAGCTGGCTGTCGGCCAGCCGTTCGTTGAGATCGATCCGGGCCAGTGCGGCGCGGATATCGGTGAGCAGGGCCTGCAGCTGATGCTCGGCCGAAGAAGCGAGCGGATTGGCCAGCACTATCCCCAGTACCAGTTCATCGCTGAGGTGGTGGTACTGGGCCTCGGCCGCGTTGAGGGTGGCGGTGTGGGCGCCGGCGCTCTGCTTCTGGGCCAGACACCAGTCGATGGCGGCCTTGTCGGTCTGCCCCGGCTTGTGCTGGGTCGAGCCGGCCCTGTGCTGATAGTGCTGATCGAGGGCGAACACCGGCTGGCCCAGCGCCAGCGAGATGGCCTGGGATCCCTGTCTGAGCACCTCTTCCGAGCTGCTGGCGGTGGCCAGCCCCTGGCTCAGCGACAGCAGGGCGTTGCCCAACTGCTGGGTCTCGCGCAGGCCGATCAGCTGTTGGCGCTGACGGGAGGCAAGCCGCCCGGCCGTGATGCCGACGATCAGCAGCACGAACAGGGTGAGCAGATCGCTGTGGCTGGCCACGCTCAAAGAGAAGTAGGGGGCGGTGAACAGCAGATTGTGGCCGACAAAGCCCAGCACGGCGGCCAGGATGGCGGGCATCAGGCTGGTGGTGAGCGCGGTGGCCAGCACCCCCAGCACGAACAGCATGGGCAGGGAGGCGGGCGGCAGCCAGTGGGAGAGGCCCCAGACGGCGGCTGAGGTGGTCCCCATGATGGCTACCGCCAGCAGGCTCTGGCGAATGTCCTTGGGGTGGAGCGGCTGCAAGCCCAGGCTGGGCTTGCGCTTCTCGGTATCCACCAGCGTGATCTCGAGTCCTTGCGCTTGCTTGAGCAGGTGTT
Organism: Aeromonas sp. s9; assembly: GCF_040907765.1. Lineage (NCBI taxonomy): Bacteria > Pseudomonadati > Pseudomonadota > Gammaproteobacteria > Aeromonadales > Aeromonadaceae > Aeromonas > Aeromonas sp. s9. The sequence continues at coordinate 39,459 of NZ_JBFOCK010000012.1, read as the reverse complement.
GCACCAGCGAGCGACGCCAGGGGGCCTTGTGGGGTTTGCCCAGCAGCAGTTGCGATACCTGCTGCTGCTCGGCGGTCTCCAGCAGGGTGTCGGCCACCGCCGGACTGGAGAGGGTCAGCACCTTGGCCCCCAGCTGGGAAGCGAGCGCCAGCGCCTGCTCCAGCTCGACCGAGCGCTGCCCCTTGCTGTCGATGTGCACCACCAGCCAGGGTAGCTGGCGGCGCTGGGCGAAGCGGTGGCCGTAACGCACCAGGGCGGCGCCGTGCTCATCTCCGATGCAGACCATCAGCTTGCCCCGCAGCGGCAAGGTGGTCTTGCCGGCGGCCTGCCACTGCAGCTGCAGATCCCCCTCCACATGGCTGGCGGCGGTCTGCATCGCCAGCTCGCGCAGGGCGGTCAGGTTGTTGAGGGAGAAGAAGGATTGCAGGGCGGCCTTGGCCTGATGGGGCACATAGACCTTGCCCTCCTTGAGACGGCCGAGCAGCTCTTTGGGGGGGGAGGTCGATCAACACCAGGCTGTCGGCCTCCAGCAGCACCTGATCCGGCAGGGTCTCCTTGACCCTGACCCCGGTCAGCTGCCACACCAGATCGTTGAGGCTCTCCAGGTGCTGCACGTTGAGGGTGGTGTAGACGTCGATGCCGGCGCCCAGCAGCTCCTCCACATCCTGCCAGCGCTTCTCGTGGCGGCTGCCGGGGGCGTTGCTGTGGGCCAGCTCGTCCACCACGGCGATGGCGGGCTTGCGGGCCAGCAGGCCGTCCAAGTCCATCTCCTCCAGCCGCTGCTGGCGGTGCAGGTGCAGTGTGTGCGGCTGGATGGCGAGCTTGTCGAGCAGGGCCAGGGTCTCCTGACGGCCGTGGGTCTCCACCACCCCGATCAGGATGTCGACTCCCTCCCTGGCCTGCTCCCGCACCGCCTGCAGCATGGCGTAGGTCTTGCCGACGCCGGGGGCCGCGCCGAGAAACACCTTCAGCTTGCCCCTGTGCTCCTGCTCCAGGCTCGCCAGCAGGGCGTCTGCCCTCACTTCATCACGCATCCCCGTGCTCCCGTTGCATCGGCCGAACTGCGGCCGTGACCTCATTGCTCATGCTTGTCCCCGTTGTCGAAAGGGAGCCTTCCCGAACGGCAAGGAGCGCCCTCAGGCGCCCTTTTGATGATCGAGTTGCAGGTTCAACTGGAGAATGTTGACCACCTGCGGGCCAAGGATACCAGCTTGTGCCGCCGACTTGACCTGCTCCGTCAACTGAACGGGATCCAGCCCCCGTTGCCCGGCGACCCTATCCACCTGGGCCAGCGCTGCATCGAGGGGCAGATGGGGATCGAGGCCGGAGGCGGAGCGGGTCAGCAGGGCGGGGACCCTGGCTTCCGGCTGCGCCCTGGCCGCAGCTGCGGCAAACTCGGCCCGTAGCGGCGAGCTCATCCCCAGGTTGCTTCCGCCGCCACCTATGGTGGCGAAATCGCTGGCGGAGGGGCGGGAGTGGAAGTAGTCGGCCCGCTCGAATTTCTGGGCTAGCAGGGCGCTGCCGACCATCTGCTGCTTGGCGTTGGTGAGCAGGCTGCCGTTGGCCTGCCAGGGGAAGAGCAGCTGGGCCAGCCCGGTGACGGCCAGCGGATATGCCACCCCCAGCAGCAGGGTCAGGGTCAGCAGGGTTCTGATTGCTATCATGATTTTTTGCTCCAAAAGATTGATGGGGTACAAGCCAGGCCTGCACCCCGCTATGTAGTCACACTAGGCCCAGGCCGGTGATGACCAGGTCGATCAGCTTGATACCTATGAAAGGCACTATCAGGCCGCCGACGCCGTAGATCAGCAGGTTGCGGCGCAGCAGGCTGGCGGCCGAGCCCTGCAGGCTGACCCCGCGCAGGGCCAGCGGCACCAGCGCGACGATGATCAGGGCGTTGAAGATGATGGCCGACAGGATGGCGCTCTCGGGGCTGCGTAGCTGCATCAGGTTCAGCACCCCCAGCTGCGGATAGGCGGCGATGAACAGGGCCGGCAGGATGGCGAAGTACTTGGCCACGTCGTTGGCGATGGAGAAGGTGGTCAGGGCGCCACGGGTCACCAGCAGCTGCTTGCCCACCAGCACCACGTCCAGCAGCTTGGTGGGGTTGGAGTCGAGATCCACCAGGTTGCCCGCCTCCTTGGCGGCCTGAGTCCCCTCGTTCATGGCCAGGCCCACGTCGGCCTGGGCCAGCGCCGGGGCGTCGTTGGCGCCGTCCCCGCACATGGCGACCAGCCGGCCATCGGCCTGCTCCTGACGGATGTAGGCCAGCTTCTTCTCCGGCGTCGCCTCGGCGATGAAGTCGTCCACCCCAGCCTCGGCGGCGATGGCGGCGGCGGTCAGCGGGTTGTCACCGGTGATCATCACGGTGCGGATCCCCATGTGGCGCAGGATCTGGAAGCGTGCCTTGATGCCCGGCTTGATGATGTCCTTGAGGAACACTACCCCCAGCAGCTTCTCGTGGGTGCAGACCAGCGCGGGGTACCGCCCTGGCGGGCGATGTTGTCCACCGATTTGAGGATGAGCTCGGGCACCGCCTTGCGATCGAGCGAGAGGTAGCGCAGCACAGCATCCACCGCCCCCTTGCGATAGTGATGGCCGTTGCGATCCAGCCCGCTCAGCCGGGTCTCGGCGCTGAAGGGGATGAGGATGTCGCTCTCCAGCTGGCTCGGCTTGGTGTGGCTCTTGCCCGCCAGGGTCAGGATGGATTTGCCCTCCGGCGTGTTGTCACCGAGCGAGGCCAGCATGGCGGCCTGGGCCAGCAGGGAGGGGTCCACGCCGGGGGCCGGGATCAGCTCGTCCGCCATCCGGTTGCCGAAAGTGATGGTGCCGGTCTTGTCCAGCAGCAGGGTGCGCACGTCGCCGGCGGCTTCCACCGCCCGGCCCGACTTGGCGATCACGTTGAGCTTCACTAGCCGGTCCATACCGGCGATGCCGATGGCGTAGAGCAGACCGCCGATGGTGGTCGGGATCAGGGTGATGAACAGCGCCAGCAGATAGAGCCGGGGCACCTGGGTGCCGTTGTAGTCGAGGAACCAGGGCAGAGTGGCCACCACCAGCAGGAAGATCAGGGTCAGCCCCACCAGCAGGGCGTCCAGCGCCATCTCGTTGGGGGTCTTCTGCCGCTTGGCCCCTTCCACCAGGGCAATCATGCGATCCAGGGTACTTTCGCCCGGGTTGTTGCTGATGTGCACCCAGATCTGGTCTGAAACGACGGTGGTGTTGCCGGTCACGCCGCTGCGGTCGGTGCCCGACTCGCGGATCACGGGGGCGGATTCCCCGGTGATGGCCGCCTCGTTGACCGAGGCGATACCGGCGATGACCTCACCGTCTGCCGGGATCATCTCGCCGCTGCGTACCAGCACCAGATCGCCCTTGAGCAGGCTGGTGGCCGGCACCCATTCCCCTTGCCCATCCCTGGGGTCTGTGACACGACGAGCCTTGAGCTGGCTCATGCCCGCCTTCAGGCTGTCGGCCCGCGCCTTGCCGCGACCTTCGGCCAGGGTCTCGGCGAAGTTCGCAAACCAGAGGGTCAGCCAGAGCCAGGCGGTCAGCTGCCAGACCAGCGAAGGAGCGACGCCGGAGAGCGGCTGCCCCAGCAGCGACTCCAGGGTCGACATCACGGCCGCCAGCCAGAGAGTGAACAGGATGGGGCTGCCCAGCAGTGCCCTGGGGTTGAAGCGATAGAGGGCTTCCACCATGGCCTGCAGGATCTGTGATTTCTGTTTCTTGCCCTTCACCTTGAGGGTGTCGGTGCTCATTGAAGCGGACTTGCTCATTGGAAAGCTCCCAGCATCGAATAGTTGGTCACGCAGATCAGTCGGGTGTGCAGCATCAGAAGGCACCTCCCAGCAGGCTCAGGTGTTCCGCCACCGGGCCCAGCGCCAGCACCGGCAGGAAGGAGAGACCCCCCATCAGCAGCACTGTGACGATCAGCAGGGTGATGAAGAGCGGGCCGCTGACGGGGAAGTCCCCTTCACTTCGCTCCTGACGAGGGGCGCGGGCCAGCTGGCCGGCGATGGCCAGCACGGGGATGATGTAGCCGAAGCGACCGAGCAGCATGGCCAGCCCGATGGCGATGCACTGCCAGCTGTCGGCGGCGGCAAAGCCGGCGAAGGCGGAGCCGTTGTTGCCGGCGGCCGAGGCGTAGGCATAGATCAGCCGTGACAGACCGTGGGGGCCATCGTGACCGATGACGGTGGCGGAGTCTGGCATCAGCAGGGTAATGCCGCCGATCACCAATACCCCGACCGGCATCACCAGCATGCTGGCGACCACCCACTTCATCTCGGTGATGCCGAGCCGTTTGCCGAGATAGGTCGGGGTGCGCCCCACCATCAGGCCGCACAGGAACACGGTGAGCAGCACGAACAGCATTATGCCGTAGATGCCAGCGCCCACGCCGCCGAACACCACTTCACCCAGCAGCATATTGATCATGCCGACCATGCCGCCGAGGGGGGTGAAGCTGTCGTGCATGGCGTTGACCGAGCCGTTGGAGGCGGCGGTAGTGGCCACTTCCCAGATGCTGGAGAGCACGGGGCCGAAGCGGCTCTCCTTGCCTTCCCAGTTGCCGGCTTCGCTGGTGAGGTGGGCGAGGGCGGGATCCGGCTGCAGCTCCTGGCCGATGGCGAGGCAGAGCCCCAGTACCAGCATGATGGTCATGGCGATGAGGATGGCGCGGCTGTGAGCCAGATCCTTCACGTAGCGACCCAGGGTGCAGACCATGGCGGCGGTCAGCGTCAGCAGGGCGACCATCTCCAGCCAGTTGGAGAGGGCGGTCGGGTTCTCGAACGGATGGGCCGAGTTGATGCCGAAGAAGCCGCCACCGTTGGAGCCGAGCTGCTTGATGGCGATCTGGGAGGCGGCCGGGCCGAGCGGCAGCAGCTGCTCCTGGCCTTCCAGCGCGTGGAACGGCAGGTAGGCCGACAGGCTCTGGGGCACCCCCTGCCATACCAGCAGCAGCGCCAGGATCAGCGCCATCGGCAGCAGCACGTAGAGACAGAAACGCACCAGATCCTGCCAGAAGTTGCCGAGGTGGGTGGTCTGCTGGCGGGCGATGCCGCGAAACAGGGCGATGGCGACGGCGGCGCCGGTGGCGGCGGAGACGAAGTTCTGGGTGGTGAGCCCCACCATCTGGCTGAAGTAGGAGAGGCTGGCTTCGCCGGAGTAGGCCTGCCAGTTGGTGTTGGTCATGAAGCTGACCGCGGTGTTGAAGGCGAGTTGCCAGTTCAACCCTGGCAGTTGCTGCGGGTTGAGGGGCAGCAGCCCCTGCGCCATCAGGATCAGGAACAGCAGGCCGAAACCGGCGCCGTTGAAAGCCAGCAGGCTGAGGGCGTAGGACTTCCAGTCCTGCTCGCGCCCGTCCGTGCCGCAGCAGGCCAGGGTGGCGCGCTCAAGCGGGGCCAGCCAGCGACTCTTGCCTTCAAACACCCGATACAGGTAGTTGCCAAGCAGAGGCGCCGGCAGCAGCACCAGCAGCACGAACGCGACGGGATAGATGATCTCTTGCCACATATCCGGTTCCTCACTCATGGGTACGCGCGAGGGCGCGCAGCAGATAACCCGCGAGGGCGAGGACCAGCAGCAGATATAGCCAATTCATAACGACTCCGTTGAGGTAATTAGCGTCAGGGATCGATGCATATCCGTGTCGATCCCATGGGTCTCATTGACGCTGAAAGGGTATGTAAAACGGGCGTAAAGGCGCCATAAAGCCCAATTTGGCTGGCGTAAAATCGGCGTAAAGAAGGCAGGTTTTGTTGGCTGGTGGACGGGCAAGGCACAAAAAACCCGGCCTGAGCCGGGTTTTGGTAGCAAGTGGTGGAAGCTGACCCGATGGTGATGAGGCCAGCTTCAACCCCGCTTATCGCATGGTCACAAACTCTTCCGCGCTGGTGGGATGGATGGCAACGCAGTTGTCGAAGTCCGCCTTGGTGGCGCCCATCTTCATGGCGACGCCGAAGCCTTGCAGAATTTCGTCCATGGCGAAGCCGATGCCGTGCAGGCCGACAACCTTCTCTTCCGGCCCAACGCAGACCAGTTTCATCCGGGTGGGCTGGCGATGCTGGGTCAGGGCCGAGTACATGGCGGTGAACTGGCTGCGGTAGACCTTCACCTGATCTTCCCCGTATTCGGCAACGGCTTCCGGCTCGGTCAGGCCGATGGTGCCGATGGGCGGGTGGCTGAACACCACGGTCGGCACCAGATCGTAGTTGAGGTGCTCGCCCGGCTTGTTGTTGAACAGCCGCTCCGAGAGGCGGCGGCCTGCCGCGACAGCCACCGGGGTGAGCTGGATGCGGCCGGTGTTGTCACCGACGGCATAGAGGTTGGCGACGGCGGTGTTCTGGAACTTGTCGGTGGGGATGAAGCCCTTTTCGTCCAGGGTGATGCCGGTGACAGCCAGATTGAGGTTGTCGGTGGCGGGCACGCGACCGATGGCCCAGATGAGGCAGTCGACGGTGAGGTGGCGACCATCTTCCAGTTGCAGGGTCAGGCTGTCGTCGGCGTTCTTGATGACGGCCTTGGGAATGGCGTGGGTGTGCAGCTTGGGCCCTTCCTGCGCCATGATCTCCACCAGGGTCTCGTGGATCATGGGGTCGAAGTTGCGCAGCGGCGCATGCTTGCGCACCACCAGATGGGTCTCGGAGCCAAGAGCCTGCATCACGCCTGCGATCTCCACGGCGATATAGCCGGCACCCACCACGGCAACCCGTTTGGGCTGGCTTTGCAGGTCGAAGAAACCGTCGGAGTCGATACCCAGTTCGGCGCCCGGAATGGTCGGGACCTCGGGGCGGCCGCCGGTGGCAATCAGGATGTGATCGGCGCTGTACTGCTCACCGTTCACCTCGACGGTATGGCTGTCGACGAAGCGGGCGAAGCCCTTGATGACAGTGATCTGGTTCTTGCCCAGCACGTTCTGGTACGACTGGTGAATGCGCCCGATATAGGCCTGACGGGATTCGACCAGTCTGGCCCAGCTGAAGTGGTTGAGCGTGGTGTCGAAGCCGTAGTCGGCGCCATATTTCAGTGCATCGGCGATCTGGCCTGCATACCACATGGCCTTCTTCGGTACGCAGCCGACGTTGACGCAGGTGCCACCCAGCTCTTTGGCTTCGATCAGGGCGACTTTCTTGCCGTACATGGCTGCCCGGTTGGCCGAGGCGATGCCGCCGCTGCCGCCACCGATGGCGATGTAGTCAAAATGCTGTGCCATTGCGAGGTTCTCCGCTCGTTAAGAATGCAGTCACAGCATGATGGGGACAAAGCGGCCGGCCCACAAGAGCCGGTGCTCAGTTCTGCTGGATGGGCAGGCGAATGTGGAACTGGGCGCCCTGGCCCGGTTCGCTGGCACAGTGGATGCGGCCGCGCAGCAGCTGGACCACCAGGTTGTAGATGATGTGAGTGCCGAGCCCGCTGCCACCCTGGCCCCGCTTGGAGGTGACGAAGGGATCGAAGATGCGCGGCAATATCTCCGGGGGGATGCCGCGGCCGTTGTCACTGTAGTCGATGACCAGCTCGTCTCCCTGCTGCGCCACCTGGATGGTGATCTTTCTGGGCCTGTCCCAGCCATCGAAACCGTGATGGATGGAGTTGAGGATCAGGTTGGAATAGATCTGGGTGAAGCTGCCCGGGAAGGAGTAGATGCTCAGCTTGGGATCGCACTGGATGTCCACCTCGCACTGGGCCTTCTTGAGCTTGTAGCCGAGGGAGACCACCACCTGATGCAGGTTGTCGGCGAGGCTGAAGTTGTAGCGGGCCTCGGAGGACTGATCCACTGCCACCTGCTTGAAGCTGGCGATGAGCTCGGAGGCGCGTCTCAGGTTACCTTGCAGCAGTTGCATCGACTCGTCGAGATTCTGGGTGAATTCGTTGAGGTAGGTGCGGGAGAGCTGCTTGGCCTCGATATGCTGCTTGAAGTCGGCCACCCGCTCCTGCAGGTAGGAGGAGGCGGTGACGCTGATGCCGATGGGGGTGTTGATCTCGTGGGCCACGCCGGCAACCAGGGAACCGAGGGAGGCCATTTTCTCCGACTCCACCAGGGTCTGCTGGGCCTGCTTGAGATCGTCATAGGCCTTGCCCAGCTGGTCGTTGGCATCGCTCAGGCTGCGGGTGCGTTCCGCCACCTTGCCTTCCAGCTGCTCGTTGAACAGGGTGATCTCCCGCTCCACCTTTTTGAGGGGGGTGATGTCATAACCAAAGCCAATCAGGTACTTGAGGTTGGGCCCCTCGTAGAAGGGAGCGAAGGTCCACTGCAGTACCAGCTCGTTGCCCTGCTGATCGTGCATGGTGATCTCCCTGTCCTCCAGAGCGCCCTGCTCGGCCAGGGTGGCGGCCAGCTCGTCACGCTGCTCCTTGCTGACGAAGAGATCCAGCCAGTTGTGCTGCAACAGCTCCTGGTGGTGATAGCCGGTCAGCAGGATGGCCGCCGGGTTGATGCTGGCGATGTTGAGATCCGGCTCCATGCAGCAGATGACCATGTTGGCGGAGTTGATCAGGGTGGCGGAGAAGTCCCGCTCCTGCTGGAGCTGATCGGCGGCCTGATGGCGGGCCGTGAACTCGTCGTTCAGCCGGGTGCGCATCTGGTTGAGGGTGGCGGCCAGGGTATCGAATTCGTCAGGGGACTTGCGGGGCAGGGGGCGACCTTCCAGGGTCAGCTCCACCGCGAGGCGATCCAGGCTCAGTTTCTGGGCATAGCTGACGATGCGGTTGATGTGACGGATCACCAGATAGTAAATGATGACCAGGATGCAGAACGAGACGACCAGTGTCTTGATGGTCTGGCTGACCAGGATCAGCACGGATTTCTCGATGAGGCGCTGGTAGACCTGCTCCAGGGAGGCGGCGACGAAAAGCTTGCCGACCACTTCCCCCTGATAGCTCAGGGTGAACTCGCGGGAGATGTCGTATTGGGGCTGCTCCACCCCCTGGGTGAGCAGGGGCACTTCCGAATTGCCCAGCATCTCCTTGACCATGACGAACTGCATGTTGGGGAGGTTCATGATGCCCTCGATCTGCACCTTCACCTGCTCTTCATCCAGATTCCAGAGACTGGCCGAGATGGGTTGCAGGAAGGAGGCCTCGATCTGGCCGATGCTGGCCTCGATGACGGTCACATCCTTGTTGTAGTCCCAGGCGAGCTGAAGCACGGTGATGAGCAGTGCCAGCACCGTACTGCAGATCAGAATGTAGGAAAGCAGACGATAAGAGAGTCCGTTAAGGCCGACGGCTTTGGAGAAGATTCCTGACATGGCGTCCTTGCGGTCTGGATTGAGTGCGGTTTAGTTTAACTGCTTCATGGACTTATGTCGTGTGTCATCCAATGGATAAAAATAAGGCCCCTTTCGGGGCCTTTTTTGTGTGGGCTGGGATCAGTGACCGCCCTTGGCTTTTGCCGGGATGGATTCGTCGAATTCCGGCAGCGGCTTGTGCTCGGATGCCAGGAAGGTGTAGATGACCGGCAGCACGAACAGGGTGAACAGGGTGCCGATGGCCAGACCCGCCACGATGACGATGCCGATGCTGAAGCGCTGTGCCGCCCCCGCACCCGAGGCATAGAGCAGCGGGATGAGGCCTGCGATCATCGCCGCCGTGGTCATCAGGATGGGGCGTAGACGGACCTTGGCAGCCTGCATCACGGCTTGCATCCGGTTCAGACCATGGAGCAGTTGCTCCTCCTTCGCCACCTCGCAGATCAGAATACCGTGCTTGGTAATCAGACCGACGAGGGTGATGAGACCGACCTGGGAGTAGATGTTCATGGTGGCCATGCCCCACGCCAGGGCGATCAGCGCGCCACTGATGGCCAGCGGCACTGACACCATGATGACCAGCGGGTCACGCACGGATTCGAACTGGATCGCCAGCACCAGGAAGATGATGGCCAGGGCCAGGGCGAAGGTGGCGTAGAGCGCATTCCCTTCGGTCACGAACTGGCGGGCTTCACCCATGAAGTCGTAACGATAGCCTTGGGGCAGCTTCTCTTCCGCGGTCGCCTTGAACCAGTTGATCGCATCCCCCATGGCCACGCCCGGTGCCGGCACGGCGCCGATGGTGGCGGAGTTCAGCTGGTTGAAGTGGGGCAGGGCACGGGGCTCTCCCTTCACTTCAATCTTGATCAGGCTGCCCAGCGGGATCGACTTGCCGTCGGCGGCACGCACGTAGTACCCCTTGATGGACTCGGGGTTGAGACGGAACTTGCGCTCCACCTGCGGGATCACCTCGTAGGAGCGGCCATCCAGGTCGATACGGTTGACGTAACCGTCCGCCATCATGGTGCCCATGGTGATGCCGATGTCTTGCATGGTGATGCCGTAGGCACCTGCCTTGTCCTTGTCGATGCTGATCTTCATGGTGGCCGAGTCGTAGTTCAGATCGAGATCCGAATAAACGAACTGGCCGTTGGCCTGGGTTGCCGCCAGCATCTCACCCGCGATCAGGAACAGGCTCTCGAAGCTGTTCGGGGTGGTGATAACGAACTGGATGGGCAAACCGCTCGACGCCCCCGGCAGTTCCGGGAACTGGAAGGTGGTGATGGCCATCCCGGGGATGTCCTTCACCAGACCGGCGACCCGGTCCAGCACCTCTTTCTGGCTCGCTTCACGCTGGCTCCAGGGCACCATGGAGGCGATACCGAACGCCTGATTGGAGTTGAACACCCCCGAGAAGACCTGGGAGTAAGCGATCTCCGGCTGGTCGTCCAGGACTTTGTTCACGTCCGCCATGGTGTTTTCGATGTAGTCCAGGTTGGCGTTGGAAGGGGCCGTCCCCAGCACCGCCATGACGCCTTTGTCCTCGGACGGGGCCAGCTCGCTCGGAATGAACTTGAACAGCAGCGGCAGGCTGGCGAACACGATGACGGCAAACAGGATGACCACGATGCGCTTTTGCATCACGGCATGGAGCATGGCGTCGTAGCGGGCCGTCATCCGGTCCAGCAGATCGTGTACGGTACGCTCGAACTTGCCGGGCTCCTCGTTGGCCCTGAGCATCTTGGCGCACATCATGGGCGACAGGGTCAGGGCGATGATGCCCGAGACGAACACGGCGCCCGCCAGGGTCAGCGCGAACTCCTTGAACAGGGAGCCGGTGATGCCCCCCATCAGGGCGATGGGCGCATACACCGCCGCCAGGGTGACCGTCATGGCGATGACGGGCACGGCGATCTCCCGGGTACCTATGATGGCGGCCCGGAACGGCTCTTCCCCTTCCTTGATGTGACGGTCGACGTTCTCCAGCACCACGATGGCGTCATCCACCACCAGACCGATGGCAAGCACCATCGCCAGCAGAGTCATGAGGTTTATGGAGAAGCCGAACATGTCCATCATCATCACCACGCCGATGAGGCTCAGGGGAATGGTGATGATGGGGATGATGACCGCCCGGAACGAACCGAGGAACAGGGTGATCACCACCAGTACGATGGCGGCCGCCTCCAGTATGGTCTTGATGACCTCGTGGATGGATTCGTTGATGGCGATGGTGGAGTCATACAGGACGTTCACCTGCATGGTGCTCGGCATGTTGCGCTTCAGGCTCGGCAGCAGCTCCAGCACATCGTGGGCGATGTTGATGGGGTTGGCTGTCGGGGCTGCGTTGATGGCCAGAACTACGGCCTCGCGGCCGTTGGCGCTGGCGCGATAGATGTCGTGGCTCTTCTCCAGGGAGACCTTGGCGATGTCGGAGAGACGGATCACCTTGCTGTCGCGGGTGGCGACCACCAGACGCTTGAGCTCTTCGATGTTGCCGACCTGGGTCTCGGCGTTGCCGTTGAACAGGGTGAAATAGCCGGTGGCCTGGCCGGTCGCGGACTGATAGTTGTTGCTGTTGAGCACCGTCATCACGTCGCTTGAGGTCAGGTCAAAGGCGGCCATCTTGGCCGGATCCAGCCACACCCGCAGGGCGAATTCGACACCGCCATACAGATCCACCTTGGAGACCCCGCCCACGGTAAACAGCTGGGGCTTGATGACCCGCTCCAGGTAGTCGGTGATCTGGCTGGAGTTGAGCTCCGGGCTGGTGAAGCCCATGTAGAGCACCGCCGTGGTGGAGCCGGTGGAGGAGGTGACTGAAGGGTCTTCCGCCTCTTTGGGCAACTGGGAACGCACCGAGTTGACCTTGGCCAGGATGTCGGACAGCGCGGCGTTCGGATCGGTGTTGAGCTTCATGTACGCCGTCACCGTGGAACTGCCCAATTGGCTCGAGGAGGTCATGAAGTCGATGTTGTCGGCCTGGGCGACCGCCTGCTCCAGGGGCTGGGTGATGAAGCCCTGGATCAGGTCCGCACTGGCGCCATAGTAGCTGGTGTTGACCGTGATGACGGTGTTGATCACCTCGGGGTATTCACGCACCTGCATCTTGAAGATGGCCTGGAAGCCCAGCAGGGCTATCAGGAAGCTGAGTGAGATCGCCAGCACAGGCCGTTTTATGAATATGTCAGTAAATCGCATCGCAGCTCTCCGCGCTTACAGCATCGGGGTTTGTGCCGGAACGGCAAGGGCATCGTTCTCGACCACGTGCACCTTGGTATCGTTGCTCAGGCGAACCTGACCCGACAGCACGATTTGATCGCCAGCCTTGATGCCGGACAGCACATGGACATCGTTGCCACGACGCTCACCTGCCTTGACCACCACCTGCTTGGCGCGTTTCACGCCGTCAGCCTCGTGAATGACGTAGACGTTCTCGCCATAGAGGGTGAAGGAGATGGCGGACTGCGGGATCACGATCTGGTCTTTCACCGTGGGCAGTATGATGCTGGCGCGGGCGAACATGCCGGAACGGAGCTGGCCGTCGTTGTTCGGAATGTCTGCCTGCACCTGGATCAGGCCGCTCTGATAGTTGACCGCGGGCTCGATGGCCGTGATCTGGCCGTCAAACTGGGTCTGGGGATAGGCATCCACGTTGATCTTGATGGTCTGTCCCAGGGTGATTTTGGAGATGTCGGTCTGGGGCACGGTGAAGCGCAGGCGCATCACGCTGGTGTCTTCCAGGCGCACGATCTCGGTACCGGGCTCCAGATACTGGCCGAGGAAGACGTTGCGCAGGCCCACGGCGCCGCTGAAGGGGGCACGCACCTCACGACGGGCGATGGTGGCCTTCAGACTGTCTATGTCCGCCTCGAGGGAGCGGTAGCTTGCCTCGGCATCATCCAGCTGGTCCCGGGAGATGGAGTTCTTCTGATAGAGGTTCTTGTAGCGCTCGAACTTGGCCCTGGCTGCCGGCAGCCTGGCCTGGGAAGAGTTCAGATTGGCTTTTTCCACACTGGAGTCCAGGCTCAGCAGCAGTTGATCCGCTTTGACATGTGCCCCGGATTCGAACCGGATGCTGTCGATGGTGCCTGACAGCTCGCTGGAGAGGGTGACCCCCTGGTTCGGCTCGATGAAACCGATGGCTTCAATGGTGGGGACCCAGTCCTGCGCCTTGGTGACCATGGCGGTGACCGGGAACTCGGGCTCGGGCCGATTGGCCATGAACTCTGCAATCTTCTTCTGCTTGAACATATTGAAGCCGATGACACTGCCAAACAGGGCGAGTGCTATCAGCAACATGATGGCCATCCACTTTTTCATGAACAGGCTCCTGTGATGGAAACATTAGGGTTTAAAATGGCATTCCAGCTGGCCCGGATGACCGTCTCCAGCTGTTCCTGCGTCAATTCGAAATCGTGAACCCGGCGCTGCTGTGCCAGGTTGGCCACGCAATCCAGACTCAATGCTTGCAACACCAGAATGGGGAGATCGATGAAGAGTCCCTGTTGGCGTCCTTGCTCAAAGAAGCGCTCAAGTGGCGCCCACGTCGCCATTATGACCGGATCCTGCTCCAATTCAGCCCCCAATGGAGAACTTTCGTACTGCAATTTGCACTTGAGTGCATTGGGGTAGCTGGTGAAGATGGCATCGATGTTGAGCCAGAGGCGTCGATACTGCTTATAGGACACCTCTTCTATCTGCACACCTTCCATGACCAGGGGATGACACTTGAGGATAGTGTGCTGATAGAGCTGGCGGATCAGGTCATCCTTGTCGCTGAAATAGCGATAGATGGTGCCTGCCGCCACCTTGGCTTTCTTGGCGACCACGGCAATGGAAAGGCCGTAGAAGCCCTGCTCGCCGAGGATCTCGTGAGCTGCTTCGAAAATGCGTTCTTTCTTATCCATGGTTATCAGAGGTCAACGACTGAATGAACGTTCATTCATTCTAGGTGGGCGCAAAGGCAAGTCAAGCATTGCCCATCATCTCTGACCCTATGGGGTGAGGGATTCAAAAAGTAGTGGGGAATTGCTGGATCCAGCCTGAACAAAACAAAAATAGTTGAAAAGGGTCGGAAGTGATTGAAAAACAGGCACTTGATTCTTTGTGTCAAAAAAAGAGTAGACAAGGTCGGCATCATCATCAATAATGCGCCCCGTTCGACAGCGTAGCGCCCGTAGCTCAGCTGGATAGAGCGCTGCCCTCCGGAGGCAGAGGTCACAGGTTCGAATCCTGTCGGGCGCACCATCAAAAGTGCGCCGGTTAAACGGGCGTGTTGAAGAACGAAAACAGCTGTGGTGGCTGTAGCTCAGTTGGTAGAGTCCCGGATTGTGATTCCGGTTGTCGTGGGTTCGAGCCCCATCAGCCACCCCATTTTACAGCTTGTCAGGTACGCGAAGGTGGCGGAATTGGTAGACGCGCTAGCTTCAGGTGTTAGTGCCCCCCGGGTGTGAGGGTTCGAGTCCCTCTCTTCGCACCATACTTGCTGTATGACGAGGATGACCAGATGGTCATCTTTGTGTTTTTAGAATACCCCTCGGTGATTAGCGCAGCCCGGTAGCGCATCTGGTTTGGGACCAGAGGGTCAAAGGTTCGAATCCTTTATCACCGACCACATTTGAAAACCCCGCTCAGGCGGGGTTTTTGCTTTTTGGCATTTCTCTTTCGCTTTTTCCTGTCACGTCTTTTTACACTTCTTCAGGCGCCTGTTCGCCACGAGTTCGCTATGCTGGGGCCCGGAGCCGCGAGACAGGGGACGCTCGGGCACGGACCAGATACAAGGCCTATGCATCACCATATCACTTCTCTTCAACTCTCCGTGCTGGCCATGGCCGCACTGCTGCTGGGCGGCTGCGCCCTGCAGCCAAAACCGGAAGATCTTCTGATGGGCGCCGCCCCCAAGCCAAAGGCCGAACTCGAGGCCACCTTGGTGACCAGTGGTGGCTTCTGCGTGACCCTGAGCGAGCAGGGCCGTCTGCTGACTCAGCCCTGTGATCAGCAATCGAACCAATCATTCAGCTGGGATGTCGGTGCCCTGCAACTGGCCGGGGATTGCCTGGTCGCCAAAGGGGAGGATGGTCTGGGGATGGAGGCGTGCCGGGAGGAGAGCCATCAATGGCAGTGGCAGGGGGATCGTCTGTTCAATCGGCAGGTGTCGCTGTGCCTGGATGTGGCGGGTCGCCGTCACAAGCCGGCCGTCCCCCTGCGCCTCGCCGAATGCTATGGCGGCGCCAACCAGAGCTTTGAGTGGACGCCCTCCGGCACGCTGTTGAACCGTCTGATGCACCCGGCTCTGGTGTGGTGACAAGAGGGCGAGAAGCAAAAAGGGTGGCCCATGTGGCCACCCTTTTTCGATCCGCGACGGGGGTACCGTATCAGCGGGTCTGGGAGGCGAACAGTTTCTCCAGATAGACGGCAACGCCATCTTCATCGGAAGTGAGGGTCTGTTCGTGCTCTGGCAGGGCCAGTTTGAGGCGATCGTGGGCGTTGCCCATGACCACGCCACGGCCCACCATGCTCAGCATCTCGAAGTCGTTCATGCCATCGCCGAAGGCCACGGCCTGGGACATCTCCAGGCCGTGCTGCTCCAGCACGGCGCGCACGGCATTACCCTTGTGCACACCGGCATGCATCACCTCGAGGCAGTCAGGCAGGGAGAAGGTGACGTTGAGTCGATCACCATATTGCTGGTTGAGGTGCGCCTCTATCTTCAGCAGCTTGTCGTGGTCGCCGATGTAGAACACCTTGTTGACCCTGTCCTTCGGGTGGCTGGCGAGATCCGCCAGACGGTAGCTGAAGCCGGAGTCGTGATGGAACTTCAGCAACCAGGGCAGCTCCTCTTCCACCAGCCACTCGTCGCCGTAGTAGACGTTGATGTGGATGGACGGGTCGCGTTCCATGGCGATCAGCTCGGCCGCCACCGTGCTCGGTAGCGCCTGGTTGTAGACCAGTTGATCCTGCTTGTCGTGTACCACGGCGCCGTTGGAGGTAATGAGGTAGATATCCAGCCCCAGTGCATCGCGGATGCTGCGCACATCCACATGGTGACGGCCGGTGGCGACCACGAACTTGACGCCCTGGTCGACCAGGCGGTGCAGGGTATCCCGGGTGCGGGAGGAGATCTGGTGCTGCCCGTTGAGCAGGGTACCATCGAGATCGGACACAACTACCTTGAACATCATTACCTCGACTTCAATTGAACGCCGGGGGAGTGTACCCCAGCGTCTGCCGTCACCCCATTTATTTAGGGATCCAAAAAATAACCAGCCCCTTCTGGTCGCGTCAGTAGCGCGCGAAGAAGGCCAGGGTTGCATTGAGCGCGGCGTGGCGCTGGGGATCCGCCTCGATGAAGAGCTCGTGCCAGGCCCCTTCGATACGCAGCGGCTTGCTCCCTTCACATTGGGCCTTGGCGCAGAAGGCCTCCTGGGCGGCGTTGTCCACCACGCTGTCCTCGCCAGCCTGCAGCAGCAGCAGCGGCGTCTTGATGGCGCCGGCGTCGGCCACGGCCGCGTCCGATCCTGTGATGGCCTGATGGATCCAGTGGGCGGTGGCGCCCCCCAGCCTGACCTGGGGATGCTGTTCGTAGATCTGGCGGAAGGCCTGATAACGCGCCGTGCTGTGGGTCAGCTCGTTGTCGGCAAAGCCGTGATCCTCATAGGATCCCTGACCCGGGCCGTAGGGGGGCTCGCCCACCCAGCCGCCGACCGTGCCGATGGTGGCCGCCAACCCCTTGGCCAGCCACTTGGGCAGGCCGCCGAGGTTGATGCCCATCATGGGGGAGGAGAGCACCGCCGCCTGGATGTCGTTCGGCCAGCGTTCCAGATAGCGGGCCGAGATGGCCCCCCCCATGGAGTGGGCCAGCAGGAACAGCTTGGCGGGTTGGTCCTGGGCGATCACTTCGTCATGAAACTGTTTGAGATCGGCGACATAGTCGTCGAACTGGTCGACATACCCCTTCTCCTTGTCGGCCAGCATGCGGTCTGACATTCCCTGGCCGCGATGATCGATGAGGTAGAGGCTGTAACCCTGACGCCAGAGATCCCAGGCCAGCTCCTGATACTTGAGGTAGCTCTCGACCCGGCCGTTGACGATGAGGATGGCGCGATCGATCTTGGGCTGGCGCAGGGCGGCATAGCGGAGGGTGACCCCGTCCTTGCCCTTGAACTCCCCCTCGACGGCATGCTGGCGCCAGAAATCGGGCAGGGTCTGCTGATAGAGGGCGGGGATGTCGGCTTCAGTGGTCAGCTGGTAAGGATTGCTCACGGCAAGGGCTCCGGCAGAAAACAGGGTCAGGGCCAGCAGGGGCAGGTGGTTAAGCTTCATCAGTGTACTCTTCCGAAGGATCATCCGATTGTTGGGCGGCCCATCCTTTGCGGGTCAGCTGCATCTGCTGCCACCAGCGTTCGTCCGCCAGGATCTCGCCGGCCGGACCGAGCTGGGGGTAGTGCATCTCTTTCTCCTTGCAGAGCTGGGCATAGACGGGATAGCCCCCCTCGAACAAGATGGTGTTCTGCTCTTCCAGGCTGAGTGGACAGCCGCGCTGATAACAGCCGGCCAGTTCGCGCTGGCGCTGGGCCTCGTAAAGGATGGCGGCGGCGGCCACCGAGACGTTGAGGGACTGCACCATGCCTACCATGGGGATGACGATATGGTGATCGGCCAGGGCCAGCGCCTCTTCGCCGATGCCGTGCTTCTCCTGGCCCACCAGGATGGCGGTGGGTCTGGTGTAGTCGATGGCACGAAAGTCCACGGAGCTGTCGGAGAGGTGGGTCGCCAGGATCTGCATGCCGGAGGCCTTGAGTTCGGCCACCGCGCTGCCGATGTCCGGGTGCAGCTTCACGTCCACCCAGTTCTGGCTGCCGCGGGCAGTGCCCTTGCGCTTGTGGATCCAGCTCTTGGGCCAGACCGCGTGCACCCGGTGGATGCCGATGGCATCGGCGGTGCGCACGATGGCGGCCAGGTTGTGAGGTTTATGAACCTCTTCCATGCAGACGGTCAGGTCGAGCTGGCGCATGGCCAGCATGTCGGAAATGCGTTTGAAGCGTTCAGGAGTCATGTCGGTTTCTATGTCGTGAGGCCGGTGCATGCAACAAGGCTGGTGGCCTGCGGCATGGGGCCCTGGGTATCTCTTGAAAAGCAGCAGGCGGCTTGCGCCGCCTGTGTTCAGTTTTTCTGTCGGCTCACCCTGAGCACGTTGGGCATGACCCGGATCTTGCGCATGATGTTGGCGAGGTGGATCCGGCTCTTGGTGGTGATGAGCAGGGTGACCACATAGACCCGGCCATCCTTCTCCTCGGTGCTGATGGCGTGGATGTTGGCGCCGGTGGCGGCAATCACGTTGGCCAGCTCCGCCAGGGCGCCCTGGTGGTTGACGATCTCGATGCTGATGCCGGTGCGGAATTCCTGCTCCTGCTCCTTGTCCACCTCCCACTGCACCGGCAGGTATTTGTCCGGTTCGCGGCTGTAGCCCTTGATGTTGCGGCAGGACTCCTGGTGGATCACCAGTCCCTTGCCCGGGCTGATGTGGGCAATGATGGCGTCCCCCGGGATGGGGCGGCAGCAGTTGGCGAAGGTGACCAGCATGCCGTCGGCCCCCTTGATCGGCATCTTCTTGCTGGTGGATTTGGGCTGCTCTTCCAGCGGCAGTTCATCTCCCAGCATGCGGCGTGCCACCATGACGCTCATGGCGTTGCCAAGGCCCACGTCGGCCAGCAGCCCCTGCAGGTTCTCGTGTTTGGTATCGGCCAGCACCTGCTTGACGCGGGCTTCCGGGATGTCTTCGATGTTCTTGGCGCCGAGGGCATGGTTGAGCAGGCGGCGGCCCAGCACCACGGACTCTTCGGTGCGCAGGTTCTTGAGGAACTGACGTATCTTGGAGCGCGCCTTGGTGGTCACCACGAAGTTGAGCCAGGCCGCGTTCGGGCGGGCGCCGGGGGCCGTGATGATCTCCACCGTCTGACCGGAGTGCAGCGGGCTGCTCAGCGGATAGGGGTGGCGGTCGACCCGGGAACCGACACAGGCATGACCGATGTCTGTGTGCACCGTGTAGGCGAAGTCCACCGGGGTGGCGCCGGCGGGCAGCTCCATGATGCGGCCCTCCGGTGTGAAGACGTAGATCTCGTCGGGGAAGAGGTCGGTCTTGACTCCCTCGATGAACTCGAAGGAGCTGCCGGCGCTCTGTTGCAGCTCCAGCAGGCTCTGCATCCAGCGCTGGGCGCGGATCTGGGCCGTGGTGCCCGAGCTGTCCCCATCCTGCTTGTAGGCCCAGTGGGCGGCGACGCCCTTGTCGGCCATCTGGTCCATGAACTCGGTGCGGATCTGCACCTCCACCGGTACCCCGTGGGGGCCCACCAGGGAGGTGTGCAGGGACTGGTAGCCGTTGGTCTTGGGGATGGCGATGTAGTCCTTGAAGCGACCGGGGCGCGGCTTGTAGAGGCTGTGCATCTGCCCAAGCACCCGGTAGCAGGTGTCTATGTCTTTCACTCTCACTCTGAAAGCATAGATATCCATCACTTCGTGGAATTGCAGTTCTTTCTTCTCCATCTTGTTGTAGATGGAGAACAGGTTCTTCTCGCGTCCACTTACCTGGGCATCGATACCGGCTTCCCGCAGACGTCCCTCAATCTCGCTCTGGATGGAGTCGATGATCTCGCGCCGGTTGCCACGGGCGCGGCGCACCGATTCCCGCAGTACCCGGGAGCGCATGGGGTAGAGCGCCTCGAAACCGAGCTCTTCCAGCTCGTTCTTCATGGTGTGAATACCGAGGCGGTTGGCGATGGGGGCGAAAATCTCGAGGGTTTCCCGGGCGATGCGGCGGCGCTTGTCCGGTCGCAAGGAGCCGAGGGTACGCATGTTGTGAGTGCGGTCGGCCAGCTTGATGAGGATGACCCGGATGTCCTGGGTCATGGCCATCATCATCTTGCGGAAGTTCTCGACCTGCGCTTCCTTGCGATCGCGGAACTTCAGCTTGTCGAGCTTGGAGACACCGGAGACCAGCTCGGCGACGGCGTTGCCAAACTGCTCGGCAAGATCGTCCTTGGTGACAGGGGTATCTTCGATGACGTCGTGCAGCACGGCAGCCATCAGGGTCTCGTGATCGAGGCGCATGTCGCCCAGGATGCGGGCCACGGCAACGGGATGAGTGATGTAGGGTTCACCACTGGAACGCATCTGTCCCTGGTGAGCATCGCGGGCTACCACATAGGCTTGCCTGAGCTTCTCAACCTGCTCGGGTGGCAGGTAGGAACTGGCTATTTCTTTAAGATTTTCAAATAAATACAAGACAGTCCCCGCAGCGGTTAAACGGCAATCCGTGAAATTGAGGGTATGCCCTCGAGTTTGCGAGGTTTTCGAGCGGTTGTAAATGGGGAGAACAGCCGGCACCCGGGCGGGCGCCGACTATGGGAAGCGACTGACTTAGCCGCGACCTTCTGCGATGGCAGCAACGGCAGCCAGCTCGGCGGCTTCCTGCTCTTGCTGCTCGTAGCGGTCCTGAGTATCCATCACCTGGTTGTTGACCAGACCCAGTTCGATCTCGCGCAGGGCGATCACGGTCGGCTTGTCGTTCTCTTCGTCGACCAGGGGATCCTTGCCTTGTACCGCGATTTGACGAGCGCGGCGCGCGGCGACCAGCACCAGGTCAAAACGGTTACCTACCTGTTTTACAGCATCTTCTACAGTAACGCGGGCCATGCGGGACTCCAGTGTTTGGGCTTTCTGTGATTGAAAAAGCAGTGTTTAAAAATGACGCAAAAGTTTACTTGTTTTTGGCTTACTCTGCCAGTAGCTGTTTCAGCAAGTTTTGCTGGGCCTGCTGTTGCTGACGCATTTCCAGGCGCTGGCACTCGATGACGGCCCTGAGTTGGAACAGTGCCAGCTCAAAGTCTTCATTGATGATGACATAGTCATACTCGTCATAGTGCACCATTTCGGCAATGGCTTTCTCCATCCGGCCCTTGATCACCTCGGCGCTGTCCTGGCCGCGGCCGATCAGGCGGCGCTCCAGCTCCTCGCGGCTGGGAGGCAGGATGAAGATGGACTTGGTCGGCATCTGTTCGCGGATCTGGCGGGCACCCTGCCAGTCGATGTCGAGGAAGACGTCGATGCCCTGCGCCAGACAGGCCTCGATGGCGGCGCGGGAAGTGCCGTAGTAGTTGCCGAAGACTTCTGCCCACTCCAGAAAGTCACCGCGCTCGATCAGCGCCTTGAACTCTTCCACCTTGACGAAGTGGTAGTGCACCCCGTGCTCTTCACCGGGACGGGTGGCGCGGGTGGTATGGGAGACCGACAGCTGCATCTTGCCGGCGGCGTTGTGCTGGGTCAGCAAGGCATTGAGCAGGCTGGACTTACCGGCCCCGCTCGGGGAAGAGATGATATAGAGAGTGCCTTGTTGCGCCATGTCTGTACCTTTAAGCGATGATCCGCGCTTTGGTTGTAGCAGAGGCCGCCGTCTTGTGCCCGATAAGGGAGACGGTTGCTCGCAATGCGCGGAGGAATCAGAGTCAGGAGGATGTAAAGGCGGCGAATGTTAGCAGATGGGGGCGGATAAAAAAACGGCCGGAATCATATTCCAGCCGATCAAAATATCCGTAGCTTGCTGTGCGGGCGTTACCCGCATAGAGGGCCATTCTGCCCACGGAGCCGGGGCCGGGCCATCAGATTATCCCTGCGCCAGGGCTCGGAATTTCCGAGTTGCCCTGGGTCGGTAGAAGATGCTTGTCGGTACAGAGGCGGTCGAAGGCGGCGATGACCCGCTCGCGGCTTATCTTGGCCATGGCGTCCGGATCCTTGAGGCGGGTGCGCCAGCCGAGCTCGGCCAGCGGCTTGCCGGTCTCCTGCTCAATCAGTTCCTGATAGACGCTGACCAGATAATCCCGGCACAGATAGGGGCCGGTACGGGCGGGGTTGTGGTGGGCGTAGAGGCCGATCACGGGTGTTCCCACCAGGGTGGCCATGTGGGCAGGGCCGGTATCCGGGGCCAGCACCAGGCTCGCCTCGCCAATCAGCGCCAGCAATTGCTTGAGGCTGGTCTGCCCCACCAAATCTGCCGGCTTGCTCTGGCTGAGGCGCTGGATCTCGGCGGCGAGATCCCGCTCCAGCTTGGCCGGTCCGCCGCACAGATAGACCTGAAAGCCCTTGTCTGCGGCGTGATCCGCCAGCGCGGCATAGCCGGCGGCAGTCCAATTCTTGAATGCCTTGCTGGCAGCGGCGCAGATGAGCAGGGTCGGCTTGCCGCCAATTTTCTCCTTCGCCCAGGCCTGGTGCTCGGCGCTGATGGGCAGTTGCCAGTCCGGGGTCAGATCCTTTATCCCGAGCTCTTTGGCGAAGGCGAGAAAGCCGTCCAGCACGTGGGGGGAGGCGGGTGAGGGGACCCGATGGTTGGTGAACAACCACTGACCGTCGCTGGCGCGCTCCCGATCAAACCCGAGTTTGACCTTGGCCTTGATGCCGAGGGTGGCGATGCTGGCGCGCATGGCGGCCTGCAGGTGGAGCAGGGCATCGAACCTGCGCCCCTTGAGGGTCTGCCAGAGATCGCGATAGCCGCGCCACCCCTTGCTCTTGTCGAAGGGAATGACCTCGACCCCCGGCAGATCGGCGAACAGGGTCGCCTCAATCTTGCCGGTGATCCAGGTGATGCGGGTCTGGGGCCACTCCCGCTGGATGACGCGCACCAGCGCCAGCGCGTGGCAGCAATCTCCGATGGCGGAGAGCCGCAGGATGCAGATGGAGGAGGGCGGCGTTTGGAACAGCGGCATGATGTGGCGCAACGATGGCAAAATGGATGGATGGCATTATGCAAACTCCCCTGTGGATTGTAAAATTGCGCCGGTTGCCCGACCGGCACGGCTTTCTGAATGGATGCCCTGCCCCCACTATCGACCGGAATTCTCATCATGCTGACACACACCACCCACAACCAGGTCTGCTGGTATGCCGACGGAGTCTTCCGCGATCCTTCCCCTGCCTTGTTCGATCCTGTCTGGTGGCAGACCCATCGCCAGGTGGTGGGCTCTTCCATCGGCCGCGGGGTGACCTGGTTCGTGAAGGATGAGTCCCGTCACTTGGTGCTGCGTCACTACTACCGTGGCGGCATGGTGGGCAAGCTGGTGCGTGACCGGTTCTGGTTTGAAGGGGTGGAGAGCAGCCGGGCCATGGCTGAATATCGTCTGCTGGCGACCCTGAGTGAACAGGGGCTGCCGGTGCCGCGCCCCTTTGCGGCCCGCATGGTCAAGCAGGGGCCCTTCTATCGGGCCGACATCCTGATCGAGCGCATTCGCGGCGCCAAGGATCTGGTGGCCCTGCTCAAGCAGGGGCCGATCGCCGGTGAGGTGTGGCACAAGATAGGCAAAACGGTGCGCCAGTTGCACGATGCAGGGGTCTATCATGCGGATCTCAACAGCCACAACCTGCTGCTCGACAAGGAGGGCAAGGTGTGGGTGATCGACTTCGACAAAGGAGCCATCCGCTCCCCCGGCAACTGGCAGCAGGCCAACCTGGAGCGGTTGCTGCGCTCCTTCAACAAGGAGTCGCAACTGCACACCAGCTTCCACTTCGTGCCGGAGAACTGGCAGGCCCTGATGGCAGGCTATCAGGGCAAGGTGGCGTGACGTCGGGTTCCACTTCGTAGCTGGAGGCTGGCAGGCCCTGATGGTGGACCACCGGGGGCGAGAGGTGCGAGGCCAGCGATGCTGGCGCGGTTGCTCGGCGCCAGCACCAATGTTACTTATTGAGTGTGATTGCTTGGACAGATATTCAGATCCGGTTTCGAGGCGCGTGATGGAAAGGTATGAGACTCCCGGGGTTGAGGTCACCACTCCCCTTGAGGTGACGCTGATGGCACAGGCCATGGCGATGTTGGAGGCCGGGATCTGGACCTGGTCGGCCGGGCAGGGTCTGAGGCGGGACCCTTCCTGTCTGCAACTGCTGGGTCTGGAGGGGGGCGAGTTGGGGGATCTCGGCTGGCTGGATCGGGTACATCCGGATGATGCTCCCCGTCTGGCAGAGGCCCTGGAGGCCTGCCAGCATGGGCGCAGTAACGGGCTTCGACTCGAGTACCGCATCCTGCACCATCAGGGCCATTACATCCGGCTGGAGGAGCGGGTCCGTCGCGACGAAGGGGGTCAACTGCTGGGGGTGGTTCGCCATCTGGATGCCGCCATGGCGCCCCTGGAGGATCGCCACGACACGGATCCCCTCACCGGCCTCGAGAGCCGCAGCCACTTCGAGCTGTTGCTGGATGAACGGCTGGCCAGCGAAAGCGGCAGTTTCTGTCTGCTGCAGTTCAGCGTGGATCACCGCAGCAAGATCCTGCAGTTGTTCGGGGAGGCGGCCTGCGACGCCATGCTGGCCAAGCTGGCCCGCATCGTGCGCCGCGAGCTGCGCCGGGAAGATCCCTTCGCCCGTTGGGACGAAGACGGCTTCATCCTGATGCTCTCCCAGACCGATCGGCTGAGTGGCCTGGAGATTGCCGAGCGGCTGCGTCTCGAGATCGCCGACGCCAGCCTGCTGCCCCAGCGTCCGGTGACCGTGAGCATCGGCCTGGTGCAGAGCCAGAGTGCCGAGCAGCTCGATCACCTGCTGGCCCGGTTGGCCTCCTGCCACGGTCAGGCGAAGCGGGAACACAACGCCGTGGTCGGCTGACGGCCAGTCACTGTCCGCGTACCCATTGACGCCGATGGACCCATCAGCGTCAATGGTTTTCAGTCAGCGCTCACTGACCTGCTGACGCTGGCAGACCCAGAGAGAAGCCAGCATCAGCAGGGCGCCCAGACCGAGCCTGAGCAGGTCGGTATCCTTTCCCCAGAGCACCAGATTGACCAGCAGACCCGCGGGGATCAAGGCGTTGTTCATGATGGCCAGCACGCCGCTGCTGACCAGGGTCGCCCCCTTGTTCCACAGGAAGTAGCCGAGCCCGGATGCCCCGACCCCCAGCCAGAAGAGGATGCCCCATTGCAGGGAGCTGGCGGGATATTGAGGTTTGCCCAGCAGCCACCAGGCGGGCAGGGCGATCACCAGGGCGCCCAGATAGAAGCAGCCGAACACCGCCAGCTGGGGCGGCTGCTCAGCCTCCCGGGCCAGCAGCACCTTGTAGCCTACCTGGCCCAGAGCGAAGCAGACGTTGGCGCCCTGCACCACCAGGAATCCCAGTACATAGTTTTCGGTCAGGCCGTCGAAACGGATGACGGCCGCCCCCAGCACCGCCAGCAGGGCCCCCCACAGATAGACAGGCTTGAAGCGCCCTTCCAGCAGGTCGTGGATCAGGGTGACATAGATGGGGGTGAAGATGGTGAACACCAGCACTTCCGGTACCGTCAAGAGCAAGAAGGAGTGGTAGTAGAAGAGATACATGATGCCGAGCTGGATGGCACCGAGGGCCATCAGCTTGGCCACCAGATCGGGGCGCAGCCAGCGACGGCGCAGGAAGGGCAGAAACACCAGGCTGGCGAGCACGATGCGGGTCAGTACCGAGAAGTAGGCATCCACCTGACCGGCAAGGTAGACCCCGATCAGGCTGAAGGAGAAGGACCAGAGCAGGGTAACCCCTATCAAGTAGTTCATGTGATTGAATTGTCGTCAGTTGTCAATTTGGAGGGCGCTATGATGGCCGAGTTGGAAGGCGCGATCCAGCGTTTATGGGAAGGGTTGTCACAGATCGGAGCATTTGCCTTCGAGGCGAGCAACGGGGTCGGATCCGCCACCGACTGGTGCGGTCGCGGGGAGGGTGCCGTGGTGGTGACCGATCACCATGGGGGGTGGCTGTATGCCGAGACGGGTCGCTACACCACGCCCCATGGCCGGGAGCTGACCATGCACAACCGCTTCTGGTGGCAGCGCACCGCACGGGGGATCATGCTCTCCCACCTGCGCTACGAGCAGCCGGTGATGCTGTTCGAGCTGTTGCCCCGGGGGGACGGGCACTGGGTCACGGCCGAGCCTCACCTGTGCGGGCAGGATCACTACAGCGCCGAGCTGACCGAAACCGGCGAGGGTTTCCTGCTCGCCTGGCAGATAACGGGGCCGCGCAAGAACGAGCGGTTGAGTTATCGCTACGGACCAGAGGCGCAGAGATAAAAAAACCGGCGCAGGGCGCCGGTAGAGGGGACAAATCGGAGGTTTTGTTAAAACGGTCCCAAAAACAGGAGAGATACACTCTCGTCACACACGCAGAGAGGGTCTTCAGGCATTCAGTGCATAGTTCAGCATGGCTTGCAGCTTGCTGTCGAAGAACCAGGGCAGCAGCACCATCAGCAGACCCAGCACCCCGGCCAGCCGGTGGCGATACTGCCAGCCGGCTATCAGTACCAGACCGCCGCAGAGGGTGGTCAGGATGCCTGACATAGGGCAGCCTCCCGCTGTTGGCGGCGCTGCTGTGCCCACTGGTTGAGGGCGACCGAACCCAGGATCAGGGCCAGCGCCACGCCCGTGGTGGACTGGATCTGCTCGCCGAGGAACAGGGCTCCCAGCATGACGCCGAACAGCGGCACCAGGTAGTTGCTGAAGGAGGCGAAGGTCGGGCCCGCCTTCTGGATCAGCGCCATGTAGAGGAAGTAGACCAGGCCGGTACAGAAGATCCCCAGCATGGCGACGGCGCCCATGGCCTGCTGGCTCGGCAGGGTGAGGGTGCTCAGGTCGGCCACGAAGGGCGCGGCCAGCAGCAGCTGGATGGCCGAGGAGATCAGGATGTTGCGGGCCACGACCACAGGATGGTCCTTGGCGAAGCGCTTGATCATCAGCAGGCCGATGGCGAAGCAGCTGGCACCGAACAGGATGGCCATGGCACCGAGCAGGCCGGCATTCATGCCGCTGGTCAGCTTGGGCCAGAACAGTACCAGCACGCCGACGAAGCCGATGATCACGGAGACGAGGCCGCCCTTGGTGATTCTTTCACCAGAAATAAACAAGGGAGCCGCCAGAATGGTCACAAAGGGGATACAACCCATGACCACGGCCGCGATGGCGCTGTCCACATACTGTTGTCCCCAGGCCACCATGATGAAGGGGATGGTGGCGTCGAGCAGGGCGATCAGCATATAGGTTCGCCAGGGTGTGTGTTCACTCTTGAGGCGCATGAACAGGCAGAGCAGACCCAGGGTCAGGCTGCCGCACAGGGCGCGTCCGGCGGCCACCATGATGGGGGGCAGTTCAGCCACGGCCTGGTGCATGAAAATGAACTGGGAGCCCCACAACAGGCCGATCGCCAGCAACAACAGATAGCTACGCATTTGAATCTCCGATGTAATTCGCCTGCGCATTCTATGCAATCTGCTACTATGCCAAAAATGAATTGTCGTCATTCAACTATGGCCAATATCGATGGAACTGCCCCTCTCCCGCCTCGACCTCAACCTGCTCACCGTGTTCGACATGCTGATGCAGGAGCGCAACGTCACCCGTGCCGCCGAACGGCTGCACCTCTCCCAGTCCACCGTCAGCCATGCGCTGGGGCGGCTGCGAACGGCGCTTGACGACCCCCTGTTCGTGATGAGTCGGCGCGAGATGATGCCGACCGAACGGGCCAAGGCGCTGGCGAGCCCGGTGCGCCAGGCGCTGGCCATGCTGGAGCAGGGGCTGCGTCAGGCCAAGGGATTCGACCCGGCAAGTGCCCGGCGGATCTTTCGCATCGCCACCCCGGGCTCGGTGGAGCACGGCCTGGTGCCGGTGCTGGTGGAGTGGATGGTGCAGCAGGCTCCCCATTGCCGACTGGAAGTGTGCGAGCTGGCGGACAGCGACTACGAGCGGGAGCTGGAGAAGGGGGAACTGGATCTGGTGATCGGGTTTGCCGGTGCCAACCATCTCTCGCCCCGGTTGTGGCGCGAGGAGTGGTTCAGCAATCCGCTGGTCTGTTTGTCGCCCCTCGGCAGCGCTCTGCCCGACATGCTGGGGCCGGGAGAACTGGTCAGCCGCCCCCATATCCACACCTCCAGCTGGGGCCACAGCCAGGCCATGGTGGATCTCTGGCTGGCCCGTTTCGGGGTAGAGCGGGAGCTGGGGGTCAGGCTGCCGAGCTTTATGGCGGTACCGCCGCTGATGGCGACCGGCCGCTACCTGGTGGTGGTGCCCGAGATGATCGGGCGCCACTTCTGTCGCCACTATCCGTTGCGCCTGCACCAGCTGGAACCCGCCATCCCCATCGTCTACCTGATGGCGGGCCACCCGCTCAGTGCCCATGACGAGGCGATCGGTTGGTTCAAGGGGTTGTTGCACCGGCTGGCGAGGGAGCGCTACGGCGCGGATGCGCTCGGCCATCCCGCGCCGCAGGGGGCAGATCACGCCAATCCGGAGAAGTAGTCCAGCCCCATCGCACCCTTCACCTCGGCCAGCACCTCGTCGGTGAGGGCCCGGGCCTGCTCGGTGCCCTGCTGCAACAGGCGCAGCAGCTGGCGCTTGTCGGCGATGGCTGCCTCGCGCCGCTCCCGCATCGGAGCGAGCAGGGTCTGCAGGCAGTCGTTGAGTACCTGCTTGCAGCGCATGTCCCCCAGACCACCGCGCTGGTAATGGGCCTTCATCTCGGCCACCAGTGCCTTGTCGGGGTGGAAGGCATCCAGATAGGCGAACACCGTATTGCCCTCCACCTGACCCGGATCGCTCACCTTGAGGTGATTGGGGTCGGTATACATGGCGAACACCGCCTGCTTGATCTCGCCGCTCGACATGCCGAGTTCGATGGTGTTGCCAAGGGACTTTGACATCTTGGCCTTGCCGTCGATGCCGGGCAGGCGGCCGGTGTCGCTCAGGATGGGCTGGCACTCGGTCAGCACCTCTTTGCCCACCAGGGTGTTGAAGCGGCGCACTATCTCGTTGGTCTGCTCCAGCATGGGCAGCTGATCCTCGCCCACCGGCACGTGAGTGGCACGAAAGGCGGTGATGTCGGCGGCCTGGCTGACCGGATAGACGAGGAAGCCGGCGGGCAGGCTGCGCTCGAACCCTTTCTGCTGGATTTCGGCCTTGACGGTGGGGTTGCGCTCCAGCCGTGCGACGCTGACCAGGTTGAGGTAGTAGGTCGTGAGTTCGGCGAGGGCGGGCAGGGCGCTCTGCAGGCAGAAGGTGGTCTTGGCCGGGTCGAGGCCGGCGGCCAGGTAGTCGGCCATTACCTCCAGCACGTGATCGGTCACCTTGGCCGGGTTGTGGCCGTTGTCGGTCAGCGCCTGCAGATCGGCGATCATGACGAACTGGCGGTAATGGTGCTGGGCGGCCACGCGCTGGAGCAGGGAGCCGACGTAGTGGCCGATGTGCAGTTTGCCGGTGGGGCGGTCGCCGGTCAGGATCACGGGGTTGTGCATGTCACTCTCTCCAGTTGGGTGAGCCGGGAGGCGACAAAGGGATGAAAACAATGACCGCCTCTCGGCGGTCACGGTGTTTTCTTTGGGAAATTTTACATAGAAAAGCAGTGCCGCCTGTTTAGAAGCAGCACCACCAGTAGTTGTGATTGAATGAGGTCATATTCATGGCAAATCACACTACGCCAGTTCGATCACTTCTGCAAGGGCACGACCAGCATGTCGCAGGGCACGGTATTCATCAGCTGGCGTGCGCTCGAGGTGAGCAGGCTCCAGAAGCTCTGGCGATGGCCGCACACCAGCAGGTCGATCTGGTAGTCCTTGACCGCCTGGTTGACCCGCTCGCTCAGATCGCCGCAGATCACCAATTTCTTCTCGATGGGGTAGTCCACCGAGGCGAGGAAGGCTTCCAGCTTCTCCTTCGCTTCGGCGATCACCTGGTCCTGCACGTTGTCGATGTCGATGTCGATCATCTCGGTGTAGAGATCCTTGAGGTCCACATCCACATGGATCACCGACAGCTTGGCGCCGTTGGAGCGGGCCCGGTCGACCGCCTTCTCGATCACCTTGCGGTTGTCTTCCGACAGGTCGATCGCGGCCAGTACGTGTTTGTAATAGGTTCCATTCATGGGAGTTCTCCTCACTGATCCTGGGTCCACTATACCAATGTCTGCTGAAACTAAAACGGCATCGTCGCCACAGTTTCAGGATTTGCCTGACCCCGAACCGGAAGGCGTAGAGGTGCAGGTGGCCGGGGAGTGCATATTTTGAACAGGAGTTTGACGCCGGTCACAGGCGTGCTATTGCCCCCGGGAAGGTGGGGGAATAGGATGTGCCCGTGCTTCGCAATGAACACAAAACAACAAAAAGCATCTGAATACCGCTTTGGGGAGCCTCGCGCTCCCTTTTGTTTTTCTGCCCTCTTCCAGCCCATATCCCGTCCGACATCAAGGTAATCCCGCCCCCCTTGGTTATGCTGTAGCCAGTTCCCTTGGCAAAACGGCCAGGGCTCCTCACCTGCAACCGGGTGACGCTGTCATGGCCGTTTCTCATGTCCCACCGATGCACCGGAGAGTCCTTCATGATCATTCATCCCCAGATCCAGGGTTGTGTTGCCCGCAATTGCCACCCCATGGGTTGTCGCGCCGCCGTGCTGCAACAGATCGAACAGGTGCGGGCGGCGGGGCCGTTCAACGGGCCGAAACGGGTGCTGGTGCTGGGGGCATCGTCCGGTTTCGGGCTGGCGTCCCGGATCGCGCTCACCTTCGGCGCCGGGGCCGATACCCTGGGCGTCTCGTTCGAGCGGGGTCCCTCCGACAAGGGGCTCGGCAGTGCTGGCTGGTACAACAACATCTGGTTTCGTCAGGCGGCGGAGCAAGCCGGTCGCATCGCCGCCAACCTGATCGGGGATGCCTTCTCCGACACCATGCGCCAGCAGGCCATCGACGTCATCCGCCAGCGACTCGGGCAGGTGGATCTGGTGGTCTATTCGCTGGCGAGCGGAGTCAGGGTGATGCCGGATGGCACACAGGTACGCTCGGTGCTCAAGACCACAGGCCAGCCGCTGCAAGGCTGGGGGCTGGATCTGGAGCACGATGCGCTGGTGCAGCAGTCGCTGGTGCCAGCCACCCCGGAGGAGATCCGCGACACCGTCACCGTGATGGGGGGCGAGGACTGGCAGCGCTGGATGCAGGCATTGCAGCAGGCGGATTGCCTGGCCCCCGGCGCCCGGACCGTTGCCTACTCCTATATCGGCCCCGAGTCCACCTATCCCCTCTATCGGGACGGCACCATCGGCTATGCCAAGGAGCACCTGCACGCCACCGCCGAGACCATCAACCTGCAACTTGCCGGGATTGGCGGTCATGCCTGGGTGTCGGTCTGCAAGGCGCTGGTGACCAAGGCGAGCGTGTTTATTCCGGTGCTGCCTGTCTATCTGGGCCTGTTGATGGGGGTGATGAAGGAGCGTGGTGTCCACGAGGGCTGCATCGAGCAGATGCAGCGGCTGTTTGCCGACAAGATGTACGGGCCCAGAGGAGTCGTCGCCGATGGCAACCGGCTGATCCGGATGGATGACCACGAGCTTGAGCCAGCGGTGCAGGCCGCCGTCTCGGCACTCTGGCCCAAGGTGACGCCGGAGAACTTCCGCATCCTGGGGGATTTTGCCGGGTTGCGCCAGGAGTTCATGCAGCTCAACGGCTTTGAGCTGCCGGGGGTGGATTACGGTGCGCCGGTGAACGTGGCGTCACTCACTGAGCTGACGCCCTGACACCCGCACGAGGGGGCATCAGGCGACGTTGCAGGCCAGTTCAGGGGAAAGGTGGAGAGACTGGGCCAGCACGGTCTGGTTGCGCCCCTGGCGCTTCGCCTGATACATGGCCATGTCGGCCCGATGGATGAGCTGGCTCAGGCTGTCATCCTGCGTCGAGCGTTCCGCCACCCCGATGCTGATGGTCATGTGGGGGGCGGCCAGGTAGGCGATCCGGCTTCTCAGCTGCTCCGCCAGCCGCCAGCAGGTGGCCCCGTCCTGGGTCATGGCCACCAGAAATTCTTCCCCGCCCCAGCGCCCGATCAACTGCTGGTCCGGCGCCCAGCTCTTGAGCTCCCTGGCCAACTGCCGGATGGCCTGGTCCCCGGCCTGGTGACCGTGCCTGTCGTTGATCTGCTTGAAGTGATCGATGTCGATGATGAGCAGGGTCAGGGGCGTTTCGTGCAGCCATTGCTGACCCAGTCTCTCCAGCAGGGCGCGCCGGTTGGGCAGCCCGGTCAGCTGATCGAAGGTGGCGAGCTTGTAGAGGTGGCGCGAGCTGCGGTGGAGCCTGCGGGTGGTGAGCCCGAGCAGGATCAGGGCGACGGCCAGCAGCACCAGCAGCAGCAATTGGTAGTAGCGGGCACTCTGCTGGTAGAGCAGTTGCTGGCGCTTGCTCTCGTTCTCCTGCTGCAACGCGCGATTGCTGGCCTCGCTGCGAGCCAGATCCATCTCGACCTGGAAGGCGGCCGCGTGCTGGCTCAGGGTCTGGTTGAAGTGCTGCTTGTAGTACTGCATGTAGCGGGTCATGGCCCCGTAGGCCTCGGGGTAGCGGCCCAGATCGGCCAGTAACCTGGCCTGCATCGCCCGACCATCCATGGAGAGAGGGGCGGTGTGCTCCATCAGCAGTTGCAGGGCCAGCTGCTTCTCGCCACGACCCAGCAGGGTTCTTGCCCTGATCTCGGTCAGACGGGAGGCCGCCTGCGGGCTATCCAGCCTGTCATAGATGGCTTGTGCCTCCTCCAGGCTGCGCCAGGCGGCGTGCCAGTCCGCCCGTGCGTTGAACACCATGGCCTGGTAGCCGAGGACGATGGCGCGATAGTGGGGTGACAGGCTCGGCGTGGCCAGCAGGGTATCGAGCAACTGGCTGGCTCTGGCAGGCTGGCCCATGTCGATGTAGAGCCTGGCCATGTTGGCCCGGATGATGGCCTGGCTGTTGGGTTCGTTGAGCTGCACCATCTGGCCGAGGGCATCCTGATAGTAGGTCTCGGCCTCACGGTAGAGATTGAGGTCCGCATAGAGGTTGCCGAGGGTCATCAGCAGACGGCCGCACTGCAAGGTGGAGAGGATGGAACCCGGCTCTTTCTGCTTGAGGTGATAGGCGGTCTTGAGCTCGAGGATCGCCTCTTTCATCTGCTGGGTACGGTAGAGGGCGAGCCCGTTGAGGGCATGCCACTCCGAGACCTGCCTGGGGTGATGCCGGACCGCTGGCCAGAGCTGGGTGAGCAGCTCGAGCGCCTGATCCGGCGTATCGGCATCCAGGGTCAGGGCAATCTGCTGCAACCGGAAGTCGAGCAGGCGAAGGGTCTCCTGCTGGGCATTGGCCAGACCGCGGGCGCGGGCATTGTCGCGCTGTGCCTGGGGATAGCGGCCAAGGGCTGCCTGGGCCAGGGACCTGGCGTAGAACAGTTCCATATCCTGCTGGGGACTGGCGTCGAGGCGCTGCAGATAGCCGACGGGATCGCGCGCCGCCTGCAATTCAGCCTCTTTCAGCAAGTAGGGAGCTGCCTGCAACTGGGTCATCCAGAGCAGCGCCAGTGCCATTATGAATCTCATTGAATCCTTTCCCCGACCAATGGCGCCATCATAATGGCTGATGTCACCTACACCATGTTTCTTTGCTTCTCTATAACCGTATGGGGGAGAGGATGAGGTGAAAAGTCGTCGCAACTGCGGGGTGCGTCGGTTGTCTCTGGTTGCGTCAGGATGCAACAGTGGCGACAATCGTGGGCAAATCACAGTGGAGAATCATCATGTTGGCCAAAGCCATGATCGAGAAGTTGAACGAGCAGATTAATCTTGAATTCTATTCCTCCAACCTCTACCTGCAGATGAGCGCCTGGTGCGAGGACAAGGGCTTCGAGGGGGCCGCCACCTTCCTGCGCCAGCATGCGGTCGAGGAGCGCCAGCACATGGAGCGCCTGTTCACCTACGTGAGCGAGACCGGCGCCATGCCGGTGCTGGGGGCCATCGAAGCGCCTCCCCACGAATTCAAGTCCCTGGGTGACATCTTCCGCACCACCCTGGAGCACGAGTATCACATCACCAAGTGCATCAACGGTCTGGCCCACGTCGCCTTCACCACCCAGGATTACTCCACCTTCAACTTCCTGCAGTGGTACGTGGCCGAGCAGCACGAAGAGGAGAAGCTGTTCAAGAGCATCGTCGACCGTCTGAGCCTGGTGGGCGAGGATGGCAAGGGCCTCTATTTCATCGACAAGGAGCTGGCCGAGCTGGCCAAGGGCGCCCCGGCCAGCATCATGGACGGCAACGCCTGATAGTCGTGGACACTTAGTGTTCAGTCAGTACAATGACGGCCCCTTGTAAAGGGGCCGTTTTCTATTTGCAGGTGTCCTTGTACCGCTGTGCTGGTGTCTGCCGGGTACAATGACGGTCCTTTAAGGTAAAGGGGCCGTTTTTCTTTTGATGGGTGAGTGACGATGAAACAGGTGGATGTGGTGGTGATCGGTGCCGGGGCGGCCGGATTGATGTGTGCGGCCCAGGCTGGCTACCGGGGTCGCTCCGTGCTGGTGCTCGACAACGCCAAGAAGCCGGGCCGCAAGATCCTCATCAGCGGCGGCGGTCGCTGCAACTTCACCAATCATCAGGCGGGTCCCCATGCCTTCCTTTCGGCCAACCCCCACTTCTGCAAATCGGCGCTGGCGCGCTATACCCAGCAGGATTTCATCGATCTGGTGGACAGGCATGGCCTGAACTACCACGAGAAGACGCTGGGCCAGCTCTTCTGCGACGACAGCGCCAAGGAGATCGTCGACATCCTGCTGACCGAGTGCGACTGGGCTGGCGTGACCCTGCAGTTCCAGACCGAGATCCTCACCGTCAGCAAGACAGATGAAGGCTTCGTGCTCGACACCAGCAAGGGGGAGATCGCCTGCTCGTCGCTGGTGGTCGCCACCGGCGGCCTCTCCATGCCGAAACTCGGTGCTACCCCTTATGGCTTCAAGCTGGCGGAGCAGTTCGGCCTCACCGTGCTGCCGACTCGCGCCGGGCTGGTGCCCTTTACCCTGCATCAGGCCGACAAGGAGGCCTTCGCCGATCTGGCGGGGGTCAGCCTGCCGGTGGCGGTGACCGCCGAGGACGGCACCCGCTTCAAGGAGGCCATGCTGTTCACCCATCGCGGCCTCTCCGGCCCCGCCATCCTGCAGATCTCCTCTTTTTGGCTGGCGGGGGAGAAGATTCACATCAACCTGCTGCCGGATCTCGACATTCCAGAGACCCTCAAGACCTGGGCCCAGGCCCATCCTGCCCAGGAGCTGAAAACCGTGCTGGGGCGCGAGCTGCCCAAGCGCTTCGTCGACAAGCTGGTGGAGCTGGGATGGCTGGTGAGCAAGCCGATGCGCCAGTACAACGAACGGGAGCTGGAGGCGGTGGCCACCCTGCTGGGGGATTGGCAGATCCTGCCCAACGGCACCGAAGGGTATCGCACCGCCGAAGTGACCCTGGGGGGAGTGGATACCAACGAGCTCTCCTCCAAGACCATGGAGGCGCGCACCGTGCCCGGCCTCTACTTCATCGGCGAAGTGGTCGATGTGACCGGCTGGCTCGGTGGTTACAACTTCCAGTGGGCCTGGTCGTCGGGCTGGGTGGCAGGCCAGTACTGCTGAGGGATGCCGCATCCTTGCTGTGAATAGTCCCGTCAGCGGCCTCTCGGGTGACAACTTCCAGTGGGCCCGGTCGTCGGGCTGGGGGAGAGGCCGTACTGCTGACAAAGAGGCTCAGCGGATGAGTCCGAGCGGATCGGGCCGTGTCAGGCGGCCCGAGTGATGGAACCAGACGCGGCCTGCTCAGGCCGCGTTTTTTATGGTCGGTCGCTGGCTGCCGCTTGGCCTCTAGCCTCTCCTGATATTGGGCAGGAAGGCGGTCAGCAGGCCAATAAGGGGCAGATAGGCGCAGACCTGATAGACGGTTTCGATGCTGGTGGCATCGGCCAATTTGCCCAGCAGGGCGGCCCCTATCCCTCCCATGCCGAAGGCGAAGCCGAAGAAGAGGCCGGAAATGGTGCCGACCTTGCCGGGTACCAGATCCTGGGCGTAGACCAGGATGGCGGAGAAGGCCGACGCCAGGATGAAGCCGATGACGATCGACAGCACCGAGGTCCAGAACAGGTCGACGTGGGGCAGCAGCAGGGTGAAGGGAGCGACGCCGAGGATGGAGATCCAGATCACCCGCTTGCGACCGATGCGATCGCCGAGCGGCCCGCCGAGCACTGTCCCCGCCGCGACGGCAAACAGGAAGGCGAACAGATAGAGCTGGGCGCTCTCCAGCGACAGGTGGAACTTGTCCATCAGGTAGAAGGTGTAATAGCTGCTCAGGCTGGCCATGTAGAAGAACTTGGAGAACATCAGCAGACCGAGGATGGCCAGTGACCAGCCAATCTGGCGGCGGCTCAGGCCGGTGCCGGCATGGGCCTTCATCCGCCGATGGAAGCTGGCGGCATGGTGGCTGGACCAGCGGCCGACGAAGCTGAGCAGGATGACCCCGATGAGTGCGAACAACGAGAACCAGGCCGCACTGCCCTGTCCCTTCGGCACGATGATGAGCGCCGCGAGCAGGGGGCCGATGGCCGATCCCAGATTGCCGCCGATCTGGAACAGAGACTGGGCCAGACCAGGCTGGTTGCCGGCCGCCATGCGGGCGACCCGGGAGGATTCCGGGTGGAAGACGGAGGAGCCCATGCCGATCAGCATGGCCGACAACAGCACGGCGCCAAAGCTGCCTGCCTGCGACAGGTAGAGCAGCCCCACCAGAGTGAAGCCCATGCCCAGAGGCAGGGAGTAGGGCATGGGTCTGCGGTCGGTATAGAGGCCGATCAGGGGTTGCAGCAGCGAGGCCGTGAACTGGTAGGTGAGGGTGATGAGACCTATCTGGGTGAACGACAGATCGAGCCCCAGCTTCAGGAGGGGATAGATGGCCAGCAGTACCGACTGCATCATGTCGTTCAACAGGTGCGAGAAGCTGATGGCGGCGATCACCGGATAAGCGGTGGTAGTCGGGTTGTCCACCGCGGGCGGGGCGGTGATCGGGGTGTCGGTACTCAAGGTCTTGTCCATGGCTGGGGTATCACTCCCTCTACCATGCCCTATCCCGGCGCATCTGGACATAACCAAAGTGGGCGAACGCCCGGATTGCGTTCGCGTGGCGCGCAGGCCGTTCA
This sequence comes from Aeromonas sp. s9, assembly GCF_040907765.1. Classification (NCBI taxonomy): domain Bacteria; kingdom Pseudomonadati; phylum Pseudomonadota; class Gammaproteobacteria; order Aeromonadales; family Aeromonadaceae; genus Aeromonas; species Aeromonas sp. s9. The sequence goes on along the minus strand of NZ_JBFOCK010000012.1, from coordinate 2,226 downwards.
TGCTGACGGCGTGTGGATGGCTGGTCAGATCTTGTGCTTGGCGCAGGGCGGATTAGTATAGAAGGCCTGCCGCCGTTATCCGGCCCATCACCCGCCATGGAGGGAACATGTTCGAAAGCCTGGGTGTCATCAACGTCTGGACCTATCTGGTCGGTCTCTTCTTCATCATCATCGCCCCGGGCCCGAACTCCCTCTACGTGCTGCGAACCGGTGCCGTGCGCGGCATAGGCCCGGGTTATCGCGCCGCTCTCGGCGTCTTCGTCGGCGATGCCATTCTCATTTTCTGCGCCTATCTGGGGATCGCGTCCCTCATTCGCACCACCCCATTGCTCTTTACCCTGGTGCGCTATCTGGGCGCCATCTACCTGCTTTATCTGGGGGTGAAGATCCTGCACGCGAACTTCATCGCCAAAAAGGCGGGACCGGCGTCCGAGATGGATCCCGGTGAGCGCTATTTTACCAAGGCCCTCACCCTGAGCCTCACCAATCCCAAGGCGATCCTGTTCTACGTCTCTTTCTTCGTGCAGTTCATCGACTTCAGCTATGCCCACACCTGGATCTCCTACCTGGTGCTGGCTGGCATGCTGGAAGCGATGAGCTTCGTCTACCTGACCCTGCTGATCTTCGGCGGTACCCTGATGGCCCGCTTTTTCCGTCAGCGCCAGACGGCGGCCCGTCTTGGCAACGGCCTTATCGGCCTCTTCTTCATGGGGTTTGCGGCCAGGCTGGCGACGCTCTCCTCCTGACCCTGGGGATTGCTGACCGTCCCGTGTCGGGCACCTAGTCTGGCCAGCAATCCTTGCCCACGGGGATGAAGCGGGACTGGTAGACGATGAGCTTCTGGTTGCCCGGTTGATTGATCCCGGGATTGTGGTAGGTCTCCCCGGGCAGCAGGTACTTGCTGTCCGCCTCGCTGTCCGCCTGCTGGCAGCCCCGTTTCACCATGAACTCGAAATAGGTGTTGCCGGTATTGGTGATGGCGCTCTGTACCGGGTCCAGCTGGTATGCAAAACGTGACTGACGCGGGCGCACCACCAGGATGGACTGCAGGGCCAGTTTCACCTCGACGGTTCCCCGGTGCTGCGTCTGGCTGCCTTCATCCACCTGGGCTGCCGGTGACTCGGTGAAGGTGATGCGGTAGTAACGCTCATGGTCATCGGCGGGCCCCTTGTAGTAGAACTTGACGTTCTGGGCATGTCTGGCGTGCAGGGTGAAGCGCCTGGGGGCAAACAGCAGCTCACCGGGGACGGTGGGCAGTGTCCTGCCTCTGGCCGTGGGGTCGCTGATTTTTTCCATCTGTATGTCGTACAGCTTGGGTGAAGCACTGTTATTGGTCAGGGTTCTGGTAATGAACTCCTGCTCTGGCGCCATGGCAAGAGTCATGGCGCCGATGTCGAGGGCGGCGGCCTGTGAGGCCAGCAAGCCGCCCAGCAAGGGCCAAAGTAGACGATGCATGTTGTACTCCATGGTCAGCGCCAGGTCCCCTTGATGGTGATGGTGCCGCTTTGTTCCACCTCGCCTTCCCACATCTCGTCGCCCATGGTGCGCTGCACCATGGGATCGGTCAGGTCGAATTCCAGCGCCAGCTTGTAAAACCGGGTGATGCCCTGGCCGTTGACGGGATCATTCCACTCCTGTGGTGGTTGATTGTCCTGTATTCCGAGGGTGCGAATATCCACCGGTGTGCGATCGCAGCGAATGGCGTGCCGTGAACCCGCTCCATGAGCCACCGAATCGAATACCAGCCTGGTAGGGATGGGGACGGCCTGTTCAGGTGCGAAGGTGCCTGCCGGATAGAAAGTGCAATATCCCCGATAAGGCGACCCCCTGTCCTGTGAAATAGAAATTTCCAGCATATCGGCACTGATGGGGCCGCTATCAGAGATATTGTATGAGAAGCTCAGAATGTCTTTTCCGACCTGCCCCTCCCTGTAAGGATTGCTGACGCCCTCCGAAGACAAGATGGATACGCTGAAGTCCCGTGGCTTTATATGAATTTCGGTTGTGCCGCTGAATTCATAGTATCCACTCTCGGGAGCATATCCATTCTTCATATTGAAGTTGATCAGACTGCGAGTCAGTTGATCTTGCAGTCCCAGCCTTACAACTTGTTTGAAGAAATTGCTGGACAAGGGAAGGTGCGAACAAGTCCCTGATATGAGATCATGTTTGTCATCTGGAGCCATGGAACAGGGTTCATCATGAGTCATCAACTTACCTTCGCCG